>JAEZHS010000034.1 GCA_023436825.1 Pseudomonadota bacterium
TCACAAGCCCAACCATCCCGGCAAATCGCCCAAAAGATGTGTGAATGCCCTAGCCCCAAGGGGGAGAGGAACATGAGTGGAGGAACCTGAGTCGACGCCCTCCTCACATCCCAACGAACTGCATCGCCGCATCGAACAGGTCGCCGAGATGGCGGCGGTGTCCGGTGTCGATCTCGACGGTCGCGCTCATCCCTGTGCGCAGCGGCGGGGCATCGGCGGGCATCTGCACGTTGAGCCGGATCGGCACGCGCTGCACCACCTTCACCCAGTTGCCGGTGGCATTCTGCGCCGGCAGCACCGAGAACTCCGTGCCCGTCGCCGGCGCGAGGCTGGTCACCGTGGCCTGCCATTCGCGGCCGGGATAGGCGTCGACGGTGACGACGGCCGGCGCGCCCTCCTTCAGATAGGTGAGGTCGGATTCCTTCGGATTGGCCTCGATCCAGATATCGGCCGAGGACACCAGGCTGAAGGCGGCCTGAGCCGCCGGCAGGTACTCGCCGACCTGCAGGGCATCGACGTTGGTGACGATGCCGGGGATCGGCGCGGTCACCGTGGTGCGGTTGAGGTCGCGGCGGGCCTTGTCGACCTGCGCCTGCGCGGCGAGGTAGGTCGGGTTCTGTTCGATCGGCGCATCGACGTTGCCGCCGAGCTGCGCCAGCGTCGCGGCGGCGTCGTTCTGCGCCATGGTCACGCGCTCGCGCGCCGCGTCTAGGTCGCGCTTGGCCTGGTCGTAAGTCGCCTGGGCCGAGACGCCGCGCTTCAGCAGATCCTGCTGGCGCTGGAAGTTGGTTTCGTAGAAGGCGGCATCGGTCCTGGCCTGCGCCACCTGCGCCTGCTTCTGACGGTACGTCGCCTGCAAGGTCACGAGCTGGTTGCGCACCGTGCCGAGGTTGGCCTCGGCACCGGCGAGCGCGATCTTGAAGGGCTCCTGGTCGAGGGTGAACAACACCTGCCCCTTCTCGACCTTCTGGCTCTCCTTCACCGCGACATCGGCCACGATGCCCGACACGTCGGTCGCGACCGTGAGCTTGCCGGCATGCACATAGGCATTGTCGGTGCTCACGTAGCGGCCGCCCGTGGTGTAGGCGAACAGACCGCCCGCCAGGACGACGACCGGACCGAGCGCCAGCAGCGCCCGGCGCAGGTTCTTGGGTTGCTTCAGCTTGGCGCCGAGCTTCGCAATGGTGGGGGCCGCGACCTCGTCAGCCAGCCCCAGCCGCCGGAAGAAATCGCGGTTAGCCATGGCTTGCTCTCCTCTCGCCAGCCGACGCCGAAGACTTGGCGATCAGGTTGGCCTTCATGCTTGAAAGAATCTCGAACAGGCGGTCGCGATCCTCCTCGCTCACGCCCTGCATCGCCTCGCCGCGGGTCACCGCGCCGACCGCGAAGATGTCGGCGAGCTTCGGCCGCGCGGCCTCGGTCAGCCGCAGCAGCCGGATGCGCCGGTCGGTGGGATGGGACTGTCGCTCGACCAGGCCCATCAGCTCCAGCCGGTCGACCAGGCGGGTCAGCGTGATCGGCTCGACCTCGAGGATCTCCGCCAGGGTGCCCTGCTGGATGCCGTCGTGCCGCGCGAGATGCGCCAGCACGGAGCATTGCGAGCGCGTAAGGCCGAGTTCACGCGCGTTCTGCTCGAAGCGCTTGCGCATCAGCCGGGCCACGTCGTGCAGCAGGAAACCGAGATTTTTGTCGAGATGGTCCATTGGTACTATTCCTAAGCACGCCTAATATAAGCTTGCTTATGGAATTTTAAAGGCAATCCTAACTCTTTGAAAACATTGAGAATCAAAAGAGTTAATGCGCCCTATGGGACGCAAAAACTATCAAACACCAGGGCGCGCAAAAGCGCTCGCCCGCCAGATTCAACTGGCCTGCGTTCTCTGTCCGTTCTATACTGGCGTTATTGGCTCAGGACGCGACGCCGAACCCTGCGCGCTGGATCGCCTTGGTGATCGCCGGCACGTCGGCGTCGGCCGGCAAACGCATCTCGCCGCTCTTGAGATCGACGGCAATGGGCGCGGTGCCCGCACCCGTGGCGGCACGCGTGACAGCCTTTACGCAGCCGTCGCAATCCATGCCGGTGACCTTGAGGATGAGTTCTTGAGCCATGTGATATAGCTACGCGCCCGCCGGCCCGGCCGGCAAGGGCAAATAGTGGGGTTTTGGTGAGCGGCGACATCGACGATTTTCGCGGTCTTCTGGCCAAGGTAGGCAACGGCGAGACCCTTTCCATGGGCGAAGCCGAGCGCGCCTTCGACATCATGACCTCGGGCGACGCCACGCCGGCGCAGATGGGCGCCTTCCTGATGGGCCTGAAGGTGCGCGGCGAGACCGCCCAGGAACTGGCCGGCGGCGCCCGCGCGCTGCGCGCCAAGATGCAGGGCGTGAAGGCGCCCGCCGGGACCATCGACATCGTCGGCACCGGCGGCGACCACCACGGCACCTACAACGTCTCCTCCTGCTCGGCCTTCGTCGTCGCCGGCGCCGGCGTCCCGGTAGCCAAGCACGGCAATCGCGCCTTCACCTCCAAATCGGGCGCGGCCGACGTGCTGTCGGCGCTGGGCATCGGCCTGGAACTGCCGATCGAGAAGCTCGAGCAGGCGTTGGTCGAGGCCGGGATCTGCTTCCTGATGGCGCCGCGCCATCACGGCGCCATGCGCAACGTCGCAGGCCCGCGCGTCGAGCTGGCCCCGTCCCGCACCATCTTCAACCTGCTGGGGCCGATGTCGAACCCGGCGACGGTGAAGCGCCAGCTCGTCGGCGTGTTCGATAAACGTTGGCTGAGGCCGGTGGCCGAGGCATTGGGCCAGCTCGGGCTCGAGCGCGCCCTCGTCGTGCACGGCCAGGACGGCATGGACGAGCTCACCACCACGACGAAGAGCTGGGCGGCCTCGCTCGAGAACGGCAAGGTGCGCGAGATCGAGATCGCGCCCGAGGATATCGGCGTGAAGCGCGCAACCCTCGCCGAGCTCAAGGGCGGCGATGCCCAGCACAATGCCGAGGCCATCAAGGGCGTGCTGCACGGCGACAGGAACGCCTTCCGCGACATAGTCCTGTTGAACAGTGCAGCGGCGCTGATGGTCGCCGGAAAGGCCGAGAACCTCTGCGAGGGAGCGGCCATCGCCGCGCAGTCGATCGACTCGGGCCACGCGGCGGCGGCACTCGCCAACCTGCAAAGGATCTGCGCATGAGCGATACGCTCGCCAAAATCACGGCCGATACCGCCAAGCATGTCGCGGCCTGCAAGGCGGCCCGGCCGCTCAGCGAGGTCGAGAAAGCCGCCAAGGCCGCCGACGCGCCGCGCGGCTTCGCCAAGGCGCTCAAGGCCGCCATCGCGACGGGCCGCTACGGCCTGATCGCCGAGATCAAGAAGGCCTCGCCCAGCAAGGGCCTGATCCGGCCCGACTTCGACCCGCCATCGCTCGCCCGCGCCTACGAGCGCGGTGGCGCGACCTGCCTGTCGGTGCTGACCGACGAGCCCTACTTCCAGGGCAAGGACGAGTTTCTGGTGCAGGCCCGCGCGACGACCAGGCTGCCGGTGCTGCGCAAGGACTTCATGATCGATCCCTACCAGATCGTCGAAGCTCGGGCGCTGGGCGCGGATTGCGTGCTCCTGATCATGGCCTGCCTCGACGATGCCGTGGCAGGCGAGCTGGCCAGGCTGGCGCATCGCTGGGGCATGGACGTCCTGGTCGAGGTGCACGATGCGGCCGAGCTCGAGCGCGCGCTCGGCATCGACAGCGATCTTGTCGGTGTCAACAACCGCAACCTGAAGACACTCGCTGTCGACCTGGCCACGACCGAGCAGCTGGCGCCCAAAGTGCCCAAGGACCGCGTGCTGGTGGCCGAGAGCGGGCTCGGCTCGCCCGCCGACCTCTTGCGCATGTCCAGGGTCGGTGCCTCGGCCTTCCTGATCGGCGAGAGTTTCATGCGCAAGCCGGACGTCGAGGCGGCGGTGCGCGAGATCCTGGTGCGCAAGGCTGCCGCTGCATGAGCCGAAGCAAGAAGAAGCTCACGCACTTCGACGAGCGCGGCAATGCCCACATGGTCGATGTCGGCGCCAAGGACGTCACCGAGCGCGTGGCCGTGGCAGGCGCTTCGGTCCGCATGCAGCCGGCGACGCTGAAGCTCATTCGCGACAAGAAGGCTGCCAAGGGCGATGTCCTCTCGGTGGCCCAGCTTGCCGGCATCATGGCGGCCAAGAAGACGCCCGACCTGATCCCGCTGTGCCACCCGCTGGCGCTGAACTCGGTCGATGTGAAGCTCACGCTCGATGCCAAGCGCCACGCCGTCGACATCGAGGCGACCTGCAGGCTGAAAGGCCGCACCGGCGTCGAGATGGAGGCCCTGACGGCTGCATCGGTCGCCGCCCTCACCGTCTACGACATGTGCAAGTCGGTCGACCGCGGCATGGTGATTTCCGACGTCCGGCTCCTACATAAGTCGGGCGGCAAATCGGGGACTTATGATGCGTAGCTCTTGCTCTTCCGGACCGCGAGCCTCCGGCTCGCTCATGCTCCTGAGCGCGCAAGATGCGCGCGGTCCGGAAGAGCATGAGCCTCACCGGTGATCGGGTGATGCTCACCGTCCGTGACGCCCACGCCCGCGTGATCGCGGCCTTCGATGCGTTGCCGGCCGAGATGGTGTCGGTGGCCGACGCGGCCGGCCGCGTGCTGGCCGTCTCGCCCGCAGCACGCCTCACGCAGCCGCCGGCCGACCTCTCGGCCATGGACGGCTATGCCGTGCGCGCCGAGGACGTGCCGGCCGCGCCTACGACCCTGAAGCTGGTCGGCCAGGCGCCGGCGGGCGGATCCTACGACCACGCGCTGAAGCCCGGCGAGACGGTGCGCATCTTCACCGGCGGGCCGCTGCCCATGGGCGCCGACGCCATCGTCATCCAGGAAGACACCAAGGCTGACGGCGCCCGGATCACCATCCTCGAGGCGCCGCGCATCGGCCGCCACATCCGCAAGGCCGGGCTCGACTTCAAGGCGGGCGATCGCCCCTTCGCCGTCGGCCGTACGCTCACCACACGCGACGTGGCGCTCGCCGCCGCGATGAACCTGCCGTGGCTGTCGGTGCATCGAAAGCCGCGGGTCGCCATCCTGTCGACCGGCGACGAGCTGGTGATGCCGGGCGAGCCGGTCGGCCGCAACCAGATCGTCTCCTCCTCCGGCATCGCCGTGGCCGCACTGGTGCGCGCCTGGGGCGGCGAGCCGACGCTGTTCGACATTGCGCGCGACGACGCGGCGCTGATCCAGGACCGCATCGCTGCCGGCGGCCAGCACGACCTTCTGATCACCCTGGGCGGCGCGTCGGTGGGCGACCACGATCTCGTCCAGGCGGCGCTCAAGGCGCAGGGTTTCGCCATGGATTTCTGGCGCATCGCCATGCGTCCGGGAAAACCGCTGATGTTCGCCGCCAAGGACCGCGCCCGGGTGCTCGGCCTGCCAGGCAACCCGGTCTCGACCATGATCTGCTCGCTCCTGTTCGTGAAGCCCGCGATGGAGCGCCTGCTCGGCCAGCCTGGTGAGCTGCTCGCCACCGCACCGGCACGCCTTGCTGTCGACGTGAGCGCCAACGACCAGCGGCAGGACTACGTTCGCTCCAGGCTCACCCGGACCGCAGACGGTCTTCTGGTGGAACCTCATCCGGTGCAGGACAGCTCCATGCTGTCCGTCCTGGCCTGGTCGTCGGGGCTGCTGGTCCGGCCGGCACACGACCCCGCACGCAAAGCAGGAGACACCGTGCAGGTTATCGATCTTTCTGTTCTCCCCTTCGCCTTCTGATTCGCCTGCTGTCCCCGGTATCCTCGGGATAAGTTGACATCGTGAAAGAACTAAACTAGAACATGTGGCGGGTTTCAGGATTTGTTCCGAAATCTGGTAGGCAGGCTGGGGAGAAGACGGTGTTAACCCGCAAGCAAAACGAACTGCTCATGTTCATCAACAAGCGCCTCAACGACGATGGCGTGTCGCCGTCGTTCGATGAAATGAAGGAGGCGCTGCGCCTGAAATCGAAGTCGGGCATCCATCGGCTGATCACCGGCCTGGAGGAGCGCGGCTTCCTGCGCCGCCTGCCGCATCGTGCGCGGGCTCTGCAAGTGCTGAAGTTGCCCGATGCTGCGGCGATGCCGGCGGCCAACGTTACCCCCCTGCTGAGCCGGCCCGGCTTGGCCGAAAGCCGTGAAGGCTTCGTGCCGCAGATCATTCGCGGCGAGAAGGTGCCGCTCGCCGGCGCCATCCAGGTCGCCAACGAGGCGCAGGCGCTCAGCCTCCCCCTCTACGGCCGGATCGCCGCGGGCACGCCGATCGAGGCGCTGCGCGACAACTCCACGACCGTCGATGTGCCGGTCACGCTGCTCAGCTCGGGCGCCCACTACTGCCTGGAAGTGCAGGGCGATTCGATGATCGAGGCCGGCATCCACAACGGCGACATCGCCATCATCAAGAGCGCCGACACCGCCGACTCCGGCGAGATCGTCGTTGCCCTGATCGACGACACCGAAGCCACGCTGAAGCGCCTGCGCAAGAAGGGCGCCTCGATCGCCCTCGAGCCCGCCAACGCCGCCTACGAGACGCGGATCTTCGGACCCGACCGCGTCAAGATCCAGGGCAAGCTCGCCGGACTCTACCGTCGTTACAACTAGATAGAGCCCGACCTCGCCCTGAGGGGGCCCGCGTACCCGCATTCACATGCTCGCTTGCCGTCTCGGTCGCGCGGAGTAACTCGGCGCGTTGGTGGGCGACGCAGCCTCTGTTGCGGTCCTTCCAGACGCCCGGCGTGGATGTGAATGCGCGTATGCCCGCGCCTACTGCCAGCACTGCTGGCACCCATGCTCGACCCCGAACAGTTTTTGGCGCTTTATGGTCCGCCAAATAGAACCGTAGTTGACCAATTAGAGCACTTTAGTTATTATGGCATGGCGCTCGCCTCCCGGCGGCTCTGCTCTATGCATCGTTCATCCGATTACCATCGCGCTCGGCCGCAGCCGGGCCGGCGCGTCCGGATGCCCCGTCGGGCTGGAGGCCGATCGGCAAGTCAAATGCAACAGCGAGCCCTACCAATAGGGGGGCGGTCTCCGGGATGCCGCTACGACCTCCGTCGGAAACCTCGGAAACCTCTCTGAAGCAACCTGCATTGTCGTTCGTGTCCGTATTCAGAGGACAGCGCCCGACCGCCGCCAGCAGCCGAGCGTCGTCGTGCTCGACGTGTTCGAGAACGCCGCCCGCGCCAAGGTGATCGCCTCGACCTGGATCGACTACCTGCACCTTTCCCGCTTCAACGGCCGCCGGCTGATCGTGAACGTCCCGTGGGAGATGAAGCCCGGCCAGCCGTTCGTCGCCGACTGGTGATCGCAGGCACCTGAGCTCAGGCACCCGGCGGCTTCACAGGCGCCGCTCGTCGGCTGGGACTGCCGGGCACCCAGGGCC
>JAEZHS010000056.1 GCA_023436825.1 Pseudomonadota bacterium
GCATTGCCGACGCCGTGCTCAAGAAGAAGGCGGCCTGATCCATGCGCAAGCTTCTCGTCACCGGCGCGATCGCCGTCGCCGCCCTCGCTACCGGTGCCGTGGCCATCGCCGCCGGCACCACGGAGCATCCGCCGCACAAGCACTGGCACTTTCAGGGCCCGTTCGGCACCTATGACCGCGCCGCCGCGCAGCGCGGCTATCAGGTCTATCACGAGGTCTGCTCGGCCTGTCATTCGCTGGCGCTGCTGTCCTATCGCAACTTGATGGAACTCGGGCTGACCGAGAACCAGGTCAAGGACCTGATCAAGGACATCCAGGTTCCCGACCTCAACGACGACGGCCAGCCGATCGAACGGCCGGCGCGCCCGTCGGACCGCTTCAAGAAGCCGTTCCCCAACGAGGCCGCCGCGGCCGCCGCCAACAACGGCAAGGCGCCGCCCGACCTCAGCGTCATCATCAAGGCGCGCGAGAACGGTCCGGACTACGTCCATGGCCTGCTGACGGGCTACGTGCCGTACGACAAGCTCACGCCCGAGCAGATCAAGGAGTTCGCCGTCACCAAGGACGACAACTTCAACAAGTACTTCCCGGGCCACAAGATCGCGATGGCGCCGCCGCTCGCCGACGACAAGGTGACCTACACCGACGGCACCAAGGCCACGACCGACCAGGAGGCCTCGGACGTCGTCGAGTTCCTGGCCTGGGCTTCCGAGCCGCACATGGAGGACCGCAAGCGCACTGGCGTCCGCGTCGTCCTGTTCCTGCTCGCCATGGCCGGGCTTATGTACGCTGTCAAACGCTCGGTGTGGTCCGACAAGCACTGACGGGGCAGACCAGACACTTAAAGGTCACTGACTTGGTCAGCGATGCGAACCCTAAATTTCGCATCGGCGCTTGAACCTAACAGGGGTCATCCCAGTTGAAATAGACGTTCCCTAACTGGAGGACGTCTATGTGTGACTACTCACTTGAACTGTATCGTTCCCGGCCAGCCGCCCAAGAAGAGCAGTACACGCTCCACCGCTTCCCCAGCGGAACCATGGGCTTCGTTGCCGGCACTGACTGCGAGACCGCAGTCTGCATGCCGGCCGGAGCACGCCTGAGCCTCGAAGGCATCAACGAGACGGTGCAGCGCGCCTTCTCGATCGGGCCTGCCGAGCAAGTCACGATGACCCGCCTCGAGGTCACCGGGCATGCCCATCGCGACGCCGTTCGCTTTGCCAACGGCCGTGAGGTGCTGCTGCAGAGCCTCAATGCCGGGGTGACCTGCCGGCTCGCGCCGCGCGACCTCGATGAGGTCCTTGGCCTCCACACGACGAAGCCTGAGCTCGTCGACGCCTAGGACCGCTTGAGTCGGCGTTCGATCGCGTCGTAGCGGGCAATCAGCCGGCGGGCGCGATCGATCACCGGGATGTCGATCATCTTGCCATCTACGGTGAAGGAGCCGCGGCCATGGGCTGCGGCTTTTTCATCGGCCGCGATCAGCTTGCTGGCCTGTATTTGCGTTGCCAGAAGGGAACGGCAGTTGATTTGTTAGAGAACTTAAGTTATATTGGCCGGCGCTCGCTTCCCGGCGGCTCTGCTCTTTGAATCGTTCATCCGATACCCATCGCGCCCGGCCGCAGCCGGGCCGGCCTGTCCGACCGAGCAAAAACCGATATCTAAACTTGCGTAACGATCGAGATTCGGCGGCGAGCCCCATCCGTGGTGGGTCAGCTGTCGAGCTACACAAGTGGGTCTCTCCGAAATTCCGATAATTCCGTTAAATCCGCTGAGGAACGCGCGCTGCCCGAAAGAGCAGAGGCATCAATGGCTTGCGGGAATCTGGAGAGACGTGGCGCGATCCGTTTGCCGTTCAGCCCGCCAAAATCTGTGTGAAGAGCTCAGGCACTTCTGTTCACGCGCCGTATTATCGCGGTGTGGCGCGCCAGCAACCGGCGGGCGCGATCGATCACCGGGATGTCGATCATCTTGCCGTCCACGGTAAAGGAGCCGCGGCCCTCGGCTGCGGCTTTTTCATCGGCGGCGATCAGTTTTTTGGCGTAGGCGACGTCGTCGGGTGTCGGGGTGAAGGCCTCGTTCAGCGCCTGCACCAGGCCGGGATGGACGCAGGTGCCGCCCGAGAAGCCGAAGCGGCGCGCCCGTTCGGCGCTCTTCCTGTAGGCTGCGGGATCCGAGTAGTCCGCCACCGTACCCAGGATGCCGATCATCGCCACGCCGTGCGCCTGGGCGGCGAAGGCGACCAGTCGTTTGGGCAGTTCCAGCGATTCGTCGCTCGGGATCGAGCCGGTTTCGAGGGCAAAGTCCTCGCCGCCCAGCATCATGGCGATGACGCGCGGGCCGCGCTCGGCGATGTCGTTGAGCTCGCTGAGCGCCCGGGGATGCTCGATCATGGCGCCGAAACCGACGCTGCCGACCGGCATGCCGCGCTCGCGCTCGAGCTCGCTCACCGCCTCGTCGAGCAGTTTCAGGTGCTGCACGCCCTCGGTCTTGGTGATGAACAGCGCCGACAGGCCCGGCCGCACGGCGGCCTCGATGTCGGGGATGGCCAGGCGCATCGGCCGGTTGATGCGCACGGCGACGTCGGCGCCGCCACGGACGACCTTCTTCATCGTCTCGGGCAGCATGGCGCGGGCGGTGGGTTTCTCGGCGACGGTCACGCTGTCCTCGAGATCGACCAGGATGCAGTCGGCGCCGCGCTCGTGCGCCTTGTCGATGAACTTGGGGACGTTGCCCGGCACGTAGAGGATCGAGCGCCAGACAGGCGGAGGGGGGCGGTTCACTTCTTCTTTCCCTTCGAAATGACGCCCGACTGGCAGAGCTTGTCGTATTCCGCAGCGCCCAGGAGCGGCTTCAGGATCGCCTCGTTGTGCTCGCCGATCTTCGGCGCGGCATGACGCAGCGCGCCGGGCGTAACCGACATGCGTGGCACCACCGGATGTGTCGGCAGCTCACCCATCTCCTCGTCGGGGACCTCGATCAACGCCTCGCGCTCCAGCACGTAGTCGTCCTGCACGATCTGGGAGATGTCGTACACGGGTCCGATGGTGACGCCGGCCTCGTCGAAGAACTTCAGGTTCGTCGCGAGGTCGCGCTCGGCGATGAAGCCGCCGATGATGGCGTCGAGCTCGAGGCCGTTGCGGACGCGCTCGATGTTGGTGGCGAACTTCGGGTCCTTCACCAGTTCCGGCCGGCCGATCTTGACCAGCACCCGTTCAGCCATGCCCTGGGTCGAGGCCGACAGGCACACCCAGTGGCCGTCCTTGGTCTGGTAGACGTTGCGCGGTGCGGCATTGGTCGATCGGCTGCCGGTGCGCTCCTTCACCTCGCCGGTGAGCTTGTGGTTGGCGGCCTGCGGGCCCAGCACCGAGAACAACGGGTCGAACAACGGCAGGTCCATGACCTGGCCCTTGCCGCCGTTCATCTCGACTTCGCGCAGGGCGACCATGACCGCGCCGTAGCCGTAGAGCGCCGCAACGGCGTCGGCGAGATACATCGGCGGCAGCACCGGCTCGCGGTCGGCGAAGCCGTTCATCGACGCGAAGCCGCTGTAGCCCTCGATCAGGGTGCCGAAGCCCGGCTTGTGTCGATAGCGGCCGTCCTGGCCCCACCCCGAGATGCGCACGATGATGAGCTTGGGATTGATCTTGTGCAGATCTGCCGGCGCCAGCTGCATGTCCTCCAGCACGCCGGGCCTGAAGCTCTCGACCAGGATCTGCGCCGACTTGGCGAGCTCGCGCACGATGGCGCGGCCGGCGTCCGAGCGCAGGTCGAGCGCCACGCTCTTCTTGTTGCGGCTGTTGACCTTCCACGCCGTCTCGATGCCCTTGACGCGCCACGAGCGCAGCGTGTCGCCCTCGGGCGGCTCGATCTTGATCACCTCGGCGCCGAAATCGGCGAGCTGCAAGGTCAGGACGTTGCCCGCGACCAGGCGCGACAGGTCGATCACACGGACCCCGTTCAGGGGCCCGCGGGAGTCGGGCGTGAAATCCTTCTTTGCGGGTCGCTTAGCCAACGTGCTTGCCGAAGAACTCCAGCGTGCGCGCCATGGCCTGCTTGGAGGCCGCGGCGTCGTAGCTGCCGCGCTCGTCGCAATGGAAGCCGTGATCGGCCGGATAGTCGAAGATCTCCACGTCGGGATGGAGCTTCCTGAGCTCGTTCACGTGCGTCATCGGGATGTGCATGTCCTTGTCGCCGAAATGGAGCTGGGTCGGGACCTGCGCCTTCTCGCTCTTGAGCCCGTGGATGCCGCCGCCGTAGTAGCCCGACACCGCGTCGGGCTTGAGCCGGGTCGCCGCCAGCCAGGCGATGGTGCCGCCCCAGCAGTAGCCGGTGACTGCGACCTTCTTCACGCCGCGCCGCTTCAGCTCCTCGATCGCGGCCTCGACGTCCTGCACCGGCTTGTCGAGCCCGAGCTCGGTCACGTACTTGCGGCCCTCGGCGATGGTGTCGGGCGTGTAGCCGAGCTCGACACCGGTCTTGATGTGGTCGAAGAAGCGCGGCGCCAGCGCGAGATAGCCGTCGGCCGCGAACTTGTCGGTCACCGCCCGGATGTGATGGTTGACGCCGAAGATCTCCTGGATGACCACCACGCCGCCCTTGGGCGTGCCCTTCGGCGTGGCGAGATAGGCGCCGATCTCGCCGGCCTTTGACTTAAGACGAATATCCTCACCCATGAGAATTCCTCCCGGTTGCGGCCGGCATCTGACATGGTAATGGCGCGCCGTGCAACCGGCTCCCCATCGGGGAGCGAAAGCAAGCCCAGAGGAAGCCAAAGAGCCAGCGATGTACATTCCGAAGCACTTCGAAGGCAGCGAAC
>JAEZHS010000059.1 GCA_023436825.1 Pseudomonadota bacterium
CGTGCGCACCGTCGTCGGCCGGCCCGTCGCGGCGCGTGCGCCGAGCCGCAGCCAGGTGGCATGGCCCGCCAGGCAGCGCGCGTCGAGCCACGACGGTCGATAGTCCTTCAGCCGTGCCGGCAGGATGTCGCTTTCCCAGGCAGCGGCCGGCGCGCCGAACCCTTCGAGCTGGGCGACGACGGCGTCGAGCGAGGCCGCCCCCTCGACCTGGGCGTCGGGCGCGACGCGTTGCCAACGGAACAGGAAGCGCAGGAAGTCGCGGGCCGAGACGGGCTCTATCTCCGCCCGCAACCGCTTGATCGTGTAGCGATGGATGCGCGCGAGCAGGCGACGCTCGCACCATTCGTCGACCGGCGCGTCCGGCGTGAACCGGCCACGCAAGGCGAAGCCCTCGGTCTCCAGCGCCGCAAGTGCCGCGGCGATCCCCTCGGGCTGCAGGCCAAGCGGTGCGGCGAGTGCGGCCTGGGTCGCGGGTCCCAAGCCTTCGAGCCGGCCCCGCACGACCTCGACCAGCGCCTCGTCGGTCGACCATTCCTTGTCGTAGGCGGCAGGCGCGGTGATGGCAGGCATCGTCGAGAGAGCCGGCCAGAGGGCGCGGAAATGCGGCAGCCGCTCGGCCGCGATCCAGAGCTTCACGCCTGGGGCATCGATCTCAGCCGCGCGCTTGTTCGCCGCGAGCTCGTCGAGCCAGGCTCGCCAGCCAGCGCCCGCCTGCACTTCGTCATCGGTAAGGAAGCCCAGCCACACCAAGCCGTCATGCAGCTCGTCGGCGTTCGCCGCATCGGGCCATGCCTCTCCCCTCACCCGCTCGATCGCCTCGGCGTCGAGGCGACCCAGGTCGGATGCCTGTTCAGGCGCCAGCCAGCGGCGCGCCATCACCGCCTGGGTGCGACGCTCCTCCAGCGGCGCGTCGTCGAGGAAGGCATAGGGACGCGCGGTGAGGACCTCGAGCGCCAGCGGCGAGGGCTGTGTAAGGTCGCGCGCCACCACGCGGACGGCGCCGGCTTCGATTCCCTTCAACAGGCGCTCCAGGCCGTCGGCATCCATCGCCTCGCCGAGGCAATCGCCGAGCGCCTGCCGTACCAGCGGATGGTCGGGGATCTCGCGCTCGCCGACCAGGTTCTCGGCGCAGGCGATCTGGTCGGGGAACACCGAGCCGATCAGGTCTTCGGCGGCCATGCGGGCAAGCTGCGGCGGCACCTTGCGGCCGCCACGGAAGCGCGGCAGGGCGAGCGACACGCCGCTCACCCAGCGCCAGCGTGTGGTGAACATCGGCGAATCGAGCACCGCCTGGATGAGCACGTCACGCGCCGAGGCCGAGTGCAGATAGCGCGGCACGTCGTCGAGCACGAAGCTGTGCGCCTCGGTGAGCGAGATGACGATATTGTCCTCGGTGGCGGCAGCCTGGATCTCGAAGTTGAACTTGCCGCAGAAGCGCTTGCGCAGCGCCAGGCCCCAGGCGCGATTGAGCCGGCTGCCGTAGGGCGAGTGCAATACCAGCTGAGCGCCGCCCGCCTCGTCGAAGAAGCGTTCGAGGACGATGGTGTCACGCGTCGGCAGGCAGCCCAGCGCGCCGAAGCCGGCGCGCAGGTAGTCGGCGAGTTGCTGGGCTGCAGCAACATCGAGGCCGAGCTCGCCGGTCAGCCATTGCAACAGGCTGACGCCGGTCGGGTCGGCCTTCAGGCAGGCCTCGACATCGCTGCGCAGCCGCGACACCGAGACCGAAAGCTCGTCGCTGCGGCCCGGCGCCTCGCCCAGCCAGAACGGGATGTTGGGCGCCTGGCCGTGGGCGTCCTCGACGCGCACCGTACCGCGCTCGACGCGCTGGATGCGGTAGCTGCGGTTGCCGAGCTGGAAGACATCGCCCGCCAGGCTCTCGACGGCGAAGTCCTCGTTCACCGAACCGATGACGTTGTTTTCCGGCTCGAGCAGCACCTGGTAGTCGGCGTTGTCGGGGATCGTCCCGCCAGCGGTCAGCGCCGTCAGCCGCGCGCCGCGCCGGCCGCGCAGCTCGCCATTGACGGCGTCATGATGGACCAACGCGCCGCGCCGGCCGCGACGGGTGTGGAAGCCCTCCGCCAGCATGGTAACGATGGCGTCGAAATCGGCACGCGGCAGGTCGCGATAAGGCCAGGCGCGGCGCACCCGCTCGAACAGAGCGTCCTCGCTCCAGTCGCGCGCGGCGACGTCGGCCACGACCTGCTGGGCCAACACGTCGAGCGGTCGATCGGGGATCGCGAGGCGATCGAGCTCGCCGCGGCGCACGCTGTCGAGCAAGGCGGTGCATTCGACCAGCTCGTCGCGCGACAAGGGGAACAGACGACCCTTGGGCGTGCCGTCGACGGCGTGGCCGGAGCGACCGACGCGCTGCAGGAAGCTAGCGATGGAGCGCGGTGAGCCAAGCTGGCAGACGAGGTCGACGTCACCGATATCGATGCCGAGCTCGAGCGAGGCTGTGGCGACCAGGGCGCGCAACTTGCCTGTCTTCAGGCGCTGCTCGGCGTCGAGCCGCTGTTCGCGGGCGAGGCTGCCGTGATGGGCCGCCACTTCGGCCTCGCCCAGAAGCTCGGACAGGCGGCGGGTGGCGCGCTCGGCCATGCGGCGGGTGTTGACGAAGATCAGCGTCGTGCGGTGGTCACCGACCAGGGCCGCCAGGCGGCGATAGACCTGTTCCCAGACGTCCATCGACATGACGGCTTCGAGCGGCGATTCGGGCACTTCGATCGCGAGGTCCCGGCGGCGGCGATGACCGGAATCGACGATGGCGCAGTCGCCGCCGCCGGTCAGGAAGCGCGCCACCACCTCGATCGGGTTCTGGGTCGCCGACAGGCCGATGCGCAGCAGACGATCACCACACAATGCCGACAGGCGCTCGAGCGACAGGGCGAGATGGCTGCCGCGCTTGTTGGGTGCGATGGCATGGATCTCGTCGACGATCACCGTGCGCGTCGTCGCCAGCATCTTGCGGCCGGACTCCGAGCCCAGCAGCACGTAGAGCGATTCCGGCGTCGTGACCACGATGTGCGGCGGCTTGCGGCCCATGCGCTGGCGCTCGCCGGGCGAAGTATCGCCGGTCCGCACCCACGCGCGGATCTCGACATCGGGCAAGCCGCGGCGCTCGAGCTCGGCGCGGATACCGGCGAGCGGCGCCTCGAGATTGCGCTGGATGTCGTTGGACAGCGCCTTGAGCGGCGAGACGTAGACGATCTGCGTCTCATCCTTCAGGTCGCCCTCGACGCCCTGGCGAACCAGATCGTCGATCGCGGCCATGAATGCCGCCAGGGTCTTGCCCGACCCGGTCGGCGCGGCGATCAGCGTATGGCGGCCCGCCTTGATCAAAGGCCAAGCATCGGCCTGCGCGGCCGTCGCGGCGGCGAAGCTCGCTTCGAACCACGCAGCCACAGCGGGATGGAAAAGCGATGCGGTGGGCATTGGGGACCCGTGAAATATGGGTTTCGGAGGCCCTGAATCAACCAACCGGATGCCCGGACGACTCCCTGCCCGCCCCCTGCCAATTCCTGTTGGCCGGGCAAAGCGACATCAGCAGCAGCAGGGAGAGGACGGGAAAGACCCACCAGTTGAGCGCCTCACCGGGCGGGGTGCTCATGGCCGTGACCGGCTTCAGATGCCCGGACAGGCTGCGCAGGCAGGGTTCGATGACGAGCACCAGCATCACCAGCGGCGTGAGCCCGCGCCAGCGCAGCAACAGGACCCACAGAAGCCCCGCCAGCAGGAGCTGGATGGCGCCCCACTGGCCGAACATCGCCACGATGTTCGAGCCGCCGGCGACATTGACATCAATGCTGGCAATCGACTGGGCGCCGCCGTCGGGCAGCAGCAGATGGATCAGGCTGCGGATTGTGATGAAGACCAGATAGGCCATGGCCAACCAGGTAGCGAGGCGAGGTCCATCGTAGATCGCGGGATTGGCCGGCAGGAGCGCCGCCGGCACAGGTCGCCAGGATGTGGGAAGAAGCGAGGTGCTCATGGATCAGACCAACCAGGCGTGGCCCGAGGCGCTGGTGAAGTCGAAGCCCACGACGAGGTCGTTGAAGTCACGATCGCCGCCGCCGTGGGTGTCCTCCCAGCCCCAGGTGTTCAGGCCGAAGTTCCATAGATGACCGACCTTCTCGCCCGCCACGCTCTCGTTGGCCGTCGAGAAGGCCCAGTATTGCTGGCCGGTGGTCTGGTTGGTGAGCTTCATGGCGATGAGATCGTTGGCATCGACGTCGATCAGGCCGGCCTGCAGGAAGTTGCCGTAACCGGGGCCGTGCAGTGCCGTGCCACCGGTGGTGAGCTGATAGGCATTCGCGTCGGCCAATGCGGCGTAGCCCGCCTCGCCCGGCTTCCTGCCGGCGATGGCGCCTGACAGATCGTCGACCTTGTAGAAGGTGAGCGACAGGTCGTTCTCGCCGTTCTGCCGCACCCGCACGATGGCGATCTGGTCATAAGCATTACCCACCGTTTCGGCCACGGCCACTGGACGCGCCGCGCGCACGGCGCCATCGCCCGACAGGAAGTCGGCGAAGCCGAAGGGACTGGTGAGGGTCCCCTGCACGGCATGGGTCGCCGCGCCGTCGATCGTCACCGAAACCTGGTCGCCCGAGGCCACGACCGACTGCGCCGTCCAGCCCACCGCCTGCTTGTCGTACATACGGACCAGTTGCGGATCGAAGTCGGCCTGCAGCGACTGTTGGGCGAAGCGGTTGGTCCAGGCGAAATGATCGGAGTCGCCGCCGATGAAGACCAGCCCCCGGCTTCCCAGGCTCACGCCCGCCGTCACGGCACCGTCGGACATGGCCTGAAACAGGAGGCTCTGGTCGGCGCCGCTGGTCCAGCCGTGCCCGCCGTCGTCGTCGAGCATGTCGGCGTTGGAGCGGTAGGAGATCTGCGAATGGCCGATGGCGGCGAGCGCCCGCGCCAGCAACAACCCGTTGGGCGAACCCAGCCCGGAGACGAGATCGTAGCCGGGACCCGCGTAGTAGCCGAAACCGGTGGGCGTGATCGCCTCACCGTTGGACATGTAGGTGGTGCCGCCGCTCACCCAGGAGGAGATGTTGTTGCCGAGCGTGACGTCGTTGAACGAGGCCGGCGCGATCGCCGAGGCGATGTAGAGCAGGTCGTTCATGTAGCCGAGATTGGGTAGCCCCTGGTCGTTGAAGATGGTGTCGATCTGGGCGATCAGTCCCATCCACAGCGGCGAGGCGGCGCTGGTGCCGTAGTCGTAGCCGTAGGCCTCCATGTTTTCGCCCGGCACGTAATAGGTCGCATTGCCGCCCGCATTCGCGGTGACGTCGGGCGCGCCCCGGCCTGATTGATGCAGCGGATCGGAGGTCACCGGATTGAGGCCATAGGCGCTCTGGTAGGACGGCACCGGCTGGGTCGGATCCACGCCGCCCGATGTCGCGGTGTTGCTCAGGTAGCCGCCGGGAAAGCCCGGGTTCGCGCTTGTGATCTGCCCATCGCCGACGCTGTACCAGTTCCATGCCGTCTCGACGAAGAACTGGGCGGCCTGCATGTTCGTCGGCAGCACGGTCAGGCCGCCTTCGATCAGCCGCCAGATGACGTCGCGATCGCCGGCAAGCGCCGGCGCGACGATGGGGTCGAGCAGCGTCGGATCCGTGATCGCGCCGCCCAGCACCGAAAGCGAGCTGCCGCCCACGAGAAGTCCATAGGGCTGGGTGCAGTTGTACTCGAGATTGGTGAGCCCGTTGCCGGTCTCGTTGCCTGAGCCACCGTCGCCCAAGGCGCTGATCGCGGTCTGGTTGGCGAGCGCCGCGTCGACGAAGAGATCCCAGTAGGCCTGATAGAACGGCGAGCCCGGCGCCATGCTCTGCGCGTCGCCGAAGGAGTCCGACCATGCCGCCACCGGATGCACTTTCTCGAAGGTGGCGCTCTGGATGGCCGTATAGGTCGTGGCAAAGGTGTTGTAGCCGACCAGGCCCGAGCCGTTGAACAGGACGATGTCGCTGTTGGGGTTGACCGCGGCGACGACGCCGACATCGAGCGAGCGCTCGCCGGCGCCAATGTCGTATTGCTGGCCGTTCTGCCCCTGGACATGGACGACCCCGTCGCCGTTCTGACCGATGGCATCGAGGTAGGCCGTCAGCCGGCTCTGGAACTGTGAGCCGCTGTTGTCGTTCTTCAGCGCCGAGCCGATGCCGGGCTCGATCAGCCCGACCGTCACCGTCTGCACCGCCTTGCCATCGAGCGGGAAGTTGTAGAGCGCGGCCATGTCCTGTGGCGCGAGATTGGTCGGCAATGGCCCGGCGCTGTTGCCGATGCTCTGGGCGCCGTTGGGCAAGGTGACCGGCGTGTTCGCCATGCTGGAGCCCGGCGGCGCGATCGACCGGTCGAACCAGAGGCCGTCGATGGTGACCTGCGTGGGCAGCGAAAGATTGCCGTTCCAATAAGGGATGCCGGCGCTCTCCGAGTAATACAGCGGTGTATTGAAGAGATCCTGCCACTGGGCCTGCGTCTCGACATAGACCCAGATCGTCCGCGATTCGGCCGAGGTCACGTAGTTGCTGTTGTTGGCATCCAGCACCGTGAGGTGGAGATCGTTCCTGAGAAAATCGACGGTGTCGTTGAACTGGGTCTGGTCGGCGCCGAACGTCGACCACAGCGCGCTGCTGTCGTTCAGCGCCTTCAGCGCGAGCTGGCGGCTGCCCCAGTCGCCAGCCAGCAGCGCCGTGGGGTCCTGGACGCGCGGCAGGACGAGCGCGACGTCGAAGCCGTACTCGGTATTGCCGTTGAACGGACGACCGTCGGTGATGTTGTAGGCGGCTTCGGCGGTGGTCGCGTTGGTGATCCGGTAGCCGGTGAAATCGATGAAGCTGGATTGGCCGACGGGGTCGTAAGTGATTGGTGGCGCCACTGCCGATGTCCTCACTCTTACACTACGGTGAAATTAGAGCCCTTTGATCGAGCCGTCATCCGCGCCGTTGCACACCAACTGATGCGCCGAAAATCCGTGCGCGCCGCGCATTGGAGCGTCACGGTTCGACCGCTCGGCCCGTCATCGCGCGGTAAACAAGAGGCGCAAGAATCAGTGTCAATCGCACTTGGGGGACGACCGATGACCGACACTGCCTTGCAAGCGCCGCCCATCCAGCCGGCGCGGCCAAGCTCACGGCCCAACCTCGACAAGGGCTCCAACCCGCTGACCGCCATCATCTTCTTCGGCGTCCTGGCCGCGGGTTTCCTCTTCGTCATCTACAGCGTCTATTCCGATGTCGAAGCGTCGGGGGCGCAGGTCACGACCTTCCTGCCCTTCGCCCTGCTGCTGGTGGCGCTGCTCATCGCGCTGGGCTTCGAGTTCGTCAACGGCTTCCACGACACGGCCAACGCCGTCGCCACGGTGATCTACACCCACTCCCTGCCGGCCGAAATGGCGGTCGTGTGGTCGGGCGTGTTCAACTTCCTGGGTGTGCTCACGTCGACCGGCGCGGTGGCCTTCGGCATCGTCTCGCTGCTGCCGGTGGAGTTGATCCTGAAGGTCGGCAGCAGCGCCGGCTTCGCCATGGTGTTCGCGCTGCTGATCGCGGCCATCGTGTGGAACCTCGGCACCTGGTGGCTCGGCCTGCCAGCTTCCAGCTCGCACACCCTGATCGGCTCGATCATCGGCGTCGGCATCGCCAACGCGCTGGCGCGCGGCATGGACGGCACCTCGGGCGTCGACTGGAGCAAGGCGACCGAGATCGGCTACGCGCTGCTCCTGTCACCGGTGTTCGGCTTCTGCATGGCCGCGCTGCTGCTGCTGACGCTGAAGTTCCTGGTGCGCAACCCCGCGCTCTATGCCGAGCCCAAGGGCCGGCAGCCGCCGCCGTGGTGGATCCGCGGCATCCTGATCCTGACCTGCACCGGCGTGAGCTTCGCGCACGGCTCCAACGACGGCCAGAAGGGCATGGGCCTGATCATGCTGATCCTGATCGGCACGGTGCCGACGGCCTATGCGCTGAACCGCTCACCCGCACCCGAGCAGCTGCCGTCCTTCCAGGCGGCTTCGACCGCGGCGGCAGCCGTGATGGAGAAGCAGGCGGCGGGCTATCAGGTGCGGGGCAATCCGCGCCCGGCCGTCACGCTCTACGTCTCGCAACGCAAGATGAACGAAGGGACCTACGTGTCGCTCGCGGCGCTGGTGAGGGAAATCTCCACGCAGGTGGGCGAGTACGGCTCGGTCGCCAAGATCCCGGCCGCCTCCGTCGCCAACGTCCGCAACGACATGTACCTCGTCTCCGAGGCGCTGCGCTTCCTGATGAAGGACAAGGAGAACGCGCTCACCAAGGAGGAGGTAGCGATCCTCAACACCTACAAGAAGGAGCTGGACGCGGCGACCCGCTTCATCCCGCTCTGGGTCAAGGTCGCGGTGGCGATCGCGCTCGGGCTCGGCACCATGATCGGCTGGAAGCGCATCGTCGTGACGGTGGGTGAGAAGATCGGCAAGAGCCATCTCACCTATGCACAGGGCGCCTCGGCCGAGCTGGTGGCGGCCGGCACGATCGCCATGGCCGACGTCTACGGCCTGCCGGTCTCGACCACGCACGTGCTGTCGTCGGGCGTCGCCGGCACCATAGCGGCCAACGGCTCGGGCCTTCAGATGGCGACGGTGCGCAACCTGCTGATGGCCTGGGTGCTCACGCTCCCCGCCGCCATCACGCTGTCGGCCACGCTCTACATCCTGTTTCTGAACCTGTTCTGAGGCTCATCTCTTCCACCTCCCCCGTATGACGGGGACGGGGGAGGTGACCGGAATCAGCCGCCGGTGAAGGCTTCGATGCGCGCAGCGGCGAAGGCCGGCCGTGCCTGGATGGCGGCCCACCAAGCCGCCACCTTGGGATGGCGCGCCCGGGTCATCTCGTCGGGCGCGATCTCCTCGTCGATGCGCTTGACGAAGGGCACCGCGCCGATGTCGGCCAGAGAATAGCGATCGCCGACCAGCCAGCCGCTCCGGCCGATCGCGTCTTCCATGCGGTCGAGCAGCGCGGTCTTGAGCTTGTCGCGCGCCTCGGCCCGCTCCTCCTCGGTGTAGGGCTTGCGCGCCGTGCGCAGCCAGGCCTCGCGCCGCTCCTTGCTCGGCACGCGGGCGAGCCGCTCGGCGAGCTCGGCGTCGGTCCATTTCCGGGCGACCTGCGCCATGCCGTGCACCCAGTTGAAGATGATCAGGTTGCCGATGAGACCGTCGACATGGCGGATCCAGTTGCGCATCTCGGCCCGCCCATAGGCGTCGGCCGGCCGCAGCGGCGGTTCGGGCCAGGTCTCGTCGACAAACTCGCAGATCGTGCCGCTTTCATAGAGCGCACGACCATCCTCCAGGATCAGGAGCGGAATGACGCCGTTGGGATTGAGCTTCAGGAATTCCGGAGAATGGTGCTCGCCTTTCACCAGGTCGACCACCTTGCTCTCGAAGGTGAGCCCCTTCTCGGCGAGGCACAGGCGCACACGGCGCGACGCTGACGATCTCCAGCCGTGAAAAAGCGTAAGCCCCGCCACCATCGCCCTCCCTGTCTCTTTCAGGGGCACTCTAGCCCGCCTAAGCTCCGGCGACAGCAAAGGAGTACCGCATGGATACCGAGATCGACGCCAAGACCTTCTGGAAGGCGATCGGCTGCCGGGCGATCGGCGTGGCCATCGTCACCGCCAAGGGCGCCGACGGGCCGGCCGGCTTTCTGGCGTTGTCGGCCACTCACCTTTCGGCCAGCCCGCCCATGATGATGGTGTCGATCGGGCTCACCACATCGGCGCTGGGCGCAGTGCGCCATTCCAACCATTTCGCCATCAACTATGTGCCCAAGGGCGCTGACGCCCTGGTGAAGGAATTCGCGGGCCAGGGATCGCTCAAGGGCGCGGACCGCTTCCTGCCCGGCGCCTGGGGCGAGCTCAAGAGCGGCGCGCCGACGCTGATCGACTCGGTCGGCGTCATCGACTGCCAGCTCGACGAGATGATCGAGCGCCACGGCACCGTCATCGCCTTGGGACGCGTCGTGGCCTACAGCGCCTCGACCAGGGAACCGATGATCAGCTTCCGCGGCGGCTATATTTAGTTACCGACTGTCGCTGAAAGTGGGTCTGTCACCCCGAGCGAAGAGAGGGGCCTCTAGAGCCGCAGGAAAGGTCCCTCGCTGCGCTCGGGAGACAGCGGGGCTGTATCAGGCACTTGTGATTCCGGATACTAGGCGCCGCTTGACCTGCATCAACGCACGCCGGTAGCAAGGCGTAGACCTTCGCCAGAGAACCTTCGAGGAGCCTGCATGTCGCACAGTCACGCCATCGTCTGGATGGATTCCAAGGAAGCGCGCGTCTTCCGCTTCAACGCATCCGACGTGGAGAAGGCGCACATCCAGGCGCACAATCCGTTCCGCCAGGTCCATCACAAGGCGGGCGTGATCGGCGCGGGCCACATGGAACTCGACACTGCCTTCTTCGACCACATCCTGGAGGGCCTGCAGGGCGCGACGGAATGGCTGTTGGTGGGCCCGTCAACCGCCAAGCTTCAGCTCGTGAAGCACCTGGAGGCCCACAAGCCCGAGCTGCGCCGCAGCCTGGTCGGCACCGAGACCATGGACCATCCGACCGACGGCGAGCTGCTCGATCACGCCCGCCGTGCGTTCAAGGCGATCGACCGCATGCTGCCCAATTCGCCGGCCTGACGGCCGGTCAGGCGATTATCATGGCCGCCTTCTGCACGGCCGGCGTCGTGCCGGTCAGAGACAGGCTGGTGACGAGCCGGGCAAGCCGCGTGGCCTCCTCGGTGTAGTCGTTGGCGGCCTGAACGGCCCAGTCCTGCTGGATCTTCAGGGCGCCCGCGACGTCGCGCGAGGACATCAGCGCTTCCCAGGTGCGACGGTTGCCGGCCAACCTGACATCGGCGAAACGAGCCAGCTCCTGCTGCCAGCCGATACAGGCCTCCAGGTATGCCTGGCAGCCGTCGGTGGCCTGCATCATCCATGTCGTGACTGCGGGATTTGTGGCTTCGGTCATCGTATCCTCCGTTGCTCGTCCCGGGCCTCAGGCATCAAGGCTCTTCAGGGCCATCCGGTTGCACAGGCCGATCGAGCGGCCGGCCGGCGTCAGCCGGATCAGGCCGCTGCGCGTGAACTGGGTGAGCGTGCGCGAAACCGTCTCGATGGTGAGGCCGAGATGGTCGGCGATGTCCGAGCGCTGCATCGGCAGGTCGAAGTGCGCGTCGTCGTCAGACAGGCGCTCGGCCATGTCGAGCAGGAACGTGGCGAGCTTCTCCTGCGCCGTCTTGCGGCCGAGCAGCAGCATGTGGTCCTGGGCGCGCTGCAGGTTGCGCAGGGTCGCCGTCATGATGCGATCGCGAAAGACCGCATCCTCCTCGATGATGGCGCTGAGCCGGCTGCGGCGATAGGCGACCACCTGGACGTCGCCCACGGCTTCGGCGGAGAAGCGATGCTCCCTGCCGGCTTCCAGGCCGAAAATGTCGCCGCGCAGATGGAAGGCATCGATTTGGCGGCGGCCATCGCTCAGGAGCTTGTAGGAGCGGATTGCGCCCGACGCGACCTCGTAGAAGTACTCGGCTTCATCGCCTTGGGCGAACAGCTCCTCGTCCTTGCTCAAGCTCATCTGCATGCCGGCCGCCAGGGCGCTTCGCAGACCGTCCGTCGTGGGGATTCGCGCAATCCGGGTCGCGGTGACGGTGTGGCCTAGCATCGTAGTCTCCTTCGAAAGGCATCCGGCAGCACCGGAGTAGTCCTTCCGTCGGGGAGGCCGCCATTCAGGTCTTGACCTAAGGGATTCTACGTAGGCGGCCGGGCTAGTACCGGGAATCCCGAGCACAGCGAGGGACCTTTCCTGCAGCCGTAAAGGCCCCTCGCTTCGCTCGGGGTGACAGTTACGACTCAGGCCGGCGGCCCCAGGGCGCTGCGTATGCTGTCGACCAAAGCGGCGTCCGACAGCGGCTTCTCGAGCACGCCCACCAGGCCGATACGCTCGGCCAGACGGCGAAGCTGCTTGTTGACGCGGGCGCTGATCAGGATGGCCGGCAACGCCACCTGTCGTTCGCGCAGGCGCTCGATCAGTTCGATGCCGTCGATGCGCGGCATGCGGTAGTCGACGACGAGGCAGGCGCGGGCGGGCAATTCCGGATCGTTCAGCACCGCTTCCGGGCTGTCGTAGAGACGGACGCGAAAGCCCTCGACCTCGAGGACGAACTTCAGGGCCGCCCGAACGGCGGCGTCGTCATCGACGACCAGGACGATTTCCGAGACAGGCGACATCCGCTCAATGTGGCCGGCCGCCGCCTCGCCCGCGTTGATCCAGCGCAAATGGTCGCAGCGCCGGTCGTGGTCAGGGCGCGAGATCCTCGATCAACGCCATGCGGACCAGCTCGGACAGGCTGTCGGCCTGCATCTTGGTCATGACGTTGGCGCGATAGACCTCGACGGTGCGCGGGCTGATGCCGAGCTCGAAGGCAATCACCTTGTTGGCCTTGCCGGCCACCAGCCGGTCCAGCACCTCGCGCTCGCGCTCGGACAGCCGTTTGATGCGTGCCTGGATCTCCAGGGTGCGGGCGTCGCGTGCGCTCTCGCGCGCCCGCCGCGCCAGGGCTGCCCGGACCGCCGACAGGAGGATCTCGTCATCGAACGGCTTTTCGATGAAATCGACGGCGCCCGCCTTCATCGCCTCGACCGCCAGCGGCACGTCGCCGTGGCCGGTCATGACGATCACCGGCAGGCCGGCCTTCAGCTCGCCCAGGCGGCGCTGCAGCTCCAGCCCGTTCATCTGCGGCATACGTATGTCGGTGATCACGCAGCCTTCCCTCGCCTCGGGCAGCGCCGCCAGGAAGGCGACGGCGGACTCGTGCACGCGCACGGTGAAGCCCGACGCCGTCAGCAGGAACGCCAGGGACTGGCGGACATCGACATCGTCGTCGATGACGTGAATCACTTCAGCCGGCATGGGCCACCTCTTCGATCGCGGCACCGCGCAGGGTGAAGCGGAAAATCGTGCCGCCGCCCGGGCGGCTCTCCACCCGGATCTTGCCGCCATGCGCCTCGACGATGGTGCGGCAGATCGACAGTCCCAGCCCCATGCCCTGCCGCTTGGTCGTGACGAACGGCTGGAACAGGTGCTGCGCTACCTCCGGCGCCAGGCCGGCGCCACTGTCGGCGACGCTGACCTCGACGAGGTCGCCGGGGATCGCGGCGGTGGCGATCTCCAGCCGCCGATCGTTCGCGGTCTCGATCATGATCTCCATGGCATTGCGGATCAGGTTCACCAGGACCTGCTGGATCTGGATGCGGGCGGCGAGCACGAGCTGGGCCTTGGGATCGAGCTGGAACGACACGGCGATCCCGGCCTCGCGGACGCCCACCAGGGCGAGCGTGCTCGCATCCTCGATCAGCTTCGGGAGGTCCTCGATGCGGCGGTCGCCCTCGCCGCGCGCCACGAACTCGCGCAACCGGCGAATGATATGGCCGGCGCGCAGCGCCTGGTCGGCGGCCTTGCCCAGCGCCTCGCGCAGCATTGGCGTGGGCTCCGCCTCGAGACGGTCGAGCAGCCGCTGGCAGCCCCTGAGATAGTTGCTGATCGCCGTGAGCGGCTGGTTGATCTCGTGCGCCAGGGTCGAGGCCATCTCGCCCAGCGCCGTGTAGCGCGACATGTGCGTCACCTCCGACTGCAGCTCCTTGAGCCTGGTCTCGGTGAGCTGCTGGGCGGTGAGGTCGCGGATGAAGCCCGTGAAATAGTGCCGCTCCGCCGATCTCAGCTCGCCCACCGTCAGATGCATGGGGAAGGTGGTGCCGTCCTTGCGCTGGCCGACGACGATGCGGCCGATGCCGATGATCCGCTTCTCGCCGGTCGAAAGGTAGCGCTTGAGATAGGAATCGTGCTGCTCACGATCCGGTGACGGCATGAGCCGGCTGACGTTCCTGCCGGCGACCTCGACCATCGAATAACCGAACAGACGCTCGGCCGTCGCGCTGAGCGATTCGATGCGGCCGCGCTCGTCGATGATGATCATGGCGTCGGGCACGGTCTGCAGGATGGAGCGCAGCCGCGCCTCGGCCGCTTCCAGCGCGGCGCGATCGGTCGACGCCGGCACGGCCTCGAGACTGTGCAGGATCCATTGCACCGCACCGTCGGCGCCGAGCACGGGCATGTTGACCACCGCGAAGTCCGTCGCCGCTCTCTCGCCTCCTCCCGGGGGCCTTGCTCCCACGGGCCTCGGCGTGGGCGAAGCGACCCAGTGCGGCCGGCGCGACTGCCGGACGGCCTCCAGCGACGTGATCAGGCGCTCGAGCGCCGGGTCGCCGACAAAGGCCTCGTGCACCGACCGGCCGATCATGGCCTCGCACGGCACGCCGAACGCCGAGCCATAGGCTGCGTTGCACGCGACCACGGTAAGGTCCGGCGCAAACGCCAATTCCGGGTCGGGTGACAGCGAGACCGAACGGGCGACGTCGAAAGAATCCGACGAGCTGGCTGGGGATTGGTCCATGGTGCCGCTTCTCGCCTTCAATCTAGCATGGACGCCGGCGGTCGCCATGCCGGCCCGCTCGCTTGATCTGCAGCAAAGCGCCGCTGCCCGGAACATGGCAGGACGCGAGTCGGGCGACGTTGGGCCAGGAGAGAACCATGCACGCTGCGCAGGTGATGACGCGATCGGTCGTGACCGTGCCGGCCGACGCAACAGTGTATGCCGCAGCCGACATTCTGCTCGGCTCGCGCATCAGCGCCGCCCCCGTCATCGACGCCGACGGCAAGATGGTCGGCATCGTGAGCGAGGCCGACCTCATGAACCGGCCGGAAACCGGGACGGTGCCGGCCAGGACCTGGCTGCAGCGCCTGCTTGCCAGCGATGCCCGATTGGCGCGCGACTATGTTCGTTCGCATTCGCACCACGTCGCCGATGTCATGACCCGCAAAGTGGTGACGGCGGAGGAGCGCACGCCATTGCACGACGTCGCCCTGCTGATGCAGCAGCATGGCGTCAAACGGCTGCCAGTCATGCGCGACGGTAAGGTGGTGGGCATCGTGAGCCGCGCCAACCTCCTGCAAGGGCTGCTGGCCCGCGACCCTTTCCCGACGGATGCGCCGCTCGGCGACGACCGGATCAGGGGCAAGGTCTACAAGGAACTCGCCCGCCATTCATGGGCGGCCGACATCACCAACATCGTCGTCGACAGCGGCACGGTCAGCCTGTGGGGCCATGTCCATTCCACTCCCGCCAAGGAAGCGGTGCGCATCGCCGTCGAGAATGTCAGCGGCGTGCGGCGCGTAGCGAACAATATCGTCGTCATGCCGCGCGAGATCGACGCCGGCATTTAGCCTCGGTGTCATCACGGCCGCATGAAGACCAGCGGACTGTCGTCGTCGAGGTTGTCCGCCGCGGCAGTCAGCTCGGCTGCGATATCGTCGTTGGAGCGGCCTAGCTTGAACAGGCGAATGGCTTCGGACAACAGGCATCGGGCAACGACATCCTCGCCGATCTTGTGCTCGGCCGCTTCGGCCAGCGCGGCCTCGATGTGCCGGGCGACCAGTTGATGGGGGCTCATATACTCTCTCCTTGCCCTAGATTGCGCGTGCATGGCGGCCCTCACCGCCGGCGTAGTGGCGGTCGAAGGCGGCGCAGACCGAACGCACCAGCGGCCGCCCCCGCTCGGTGACGCTGAGCCGCGCGCCGTCGAGCGCCGCCAGCCCGTCGTCGATCAGCGCCGGCAGCGTCGTCACGTCGGCCAACAGCGGCTGCAACGTGGCGCCATGGCGCCGGCAGACATCGGCCAGATCGACTTCGAAATGGCACATCAGCTCGTTGATGATATCGCCGCGCAGCCGGTCGGCTGCCGACCAGGCGATGCCGCGGACGGTCGGCCGGCCGCCCTGCGCGACAGCCCGCACATAGGGTGCCGCCTGAGCCACGTTCTGGGTGTAGCCTTGCGGCAGGCAGGAGATCGCCGACGCGCCGATCCCGACGACCCAGGGCTGCCCGTCGGCGACATAGCCCTGGAAATTGCGGCGCAGCCTGCGGGTCGCTGCCGCGCGCGCCAGGCTGTCGCCCGGCCGGGCGTAGTGGTCGAGCCCCACCTTCACGTATCCGGCCGCGAGCAGCCGCTCCTCGACCAGATCGGCCATCGCCGCCCGCGCCCCCGCATCGGGCAGCGTGGCGCTGTCGATCAGCGCCTGGCGAGGCTTCATCCACGGCACATGGGCATAACCGAACACGGCGAAGCGATCGGGTTCGAGCGCGATCGCCGCGTCGAGTGAGCACGCCAGGCTCGGCAGCGTCTGCAGCGGCAGGCCGTAGACGAGATCGATATTGAAATGGCGAATCCCGGCGCGACGCAGCCGCTGCAGGGCGGCCGCCGTTTCTTCCGGCGATTGCAGACGATTGATGGCCTGCTGGACGGCGACGTCGAAGTCCTGCACGCCGAGACTGACGCGCGTGACGCCGAGGGCCGCCATGGCATCGGCCAGCGCCTCATCGCAGAAGCGCGGATCGGCCTCCATCGACATCTCGCGGTCCGAGCGAACGTCGAACAGCGCCGACAACCGCCGGCCGACGGACACCAGCCGCGCCGCACCGAGCTGGGACGGTGTGCCGCCGCCCCACTGCACCGAGCCGACCGCCACGTCCGGCGCGGCCCGCGCGACGAGCTCGAGCTCGCCCTTCAGGGCGGCAGCATAGCCCTCCAGCGTATCCTGCCGGTTCATCGCGACGGTATGGCAGGCACAGTAGAAGCAGAGCTGCCGGCAGAACGGTACGTGGAGATAGAACGTGGCTGCGCGCGATCCGAGCTCGGCCAGCCACGCCGCATCCTCGGCCGGCCCGACCGAGGGGCCGAACTGCGCCGCGGTCGGATAGCTGGTGTAGCGCGGCACCGGCTTGTCGTAGGCCGCGACGGTGCGGGCATCCATGGCCGGGCTCAGTGCGCCATGAAGACGGGAACGGTCATGCTGGCCAGCAGCGTGCGGCTGGCGCCACCCAGCACCATCTCGCGCAGACGCGAATGGCCGTAGAGGCCCATGACGATCAGGTCGACGTCGTGATCGGCCGCGCGCGACAGGATCACGCCTCCGACATCGGAATCGGCGGCGACGTCGCGCTGCACCGTGACCTTCACGCCGTGGCGCGCCAACCAGGTCGCGACATCGGCGCCCGGCTCGGCGCCGTGACCATCGGCGGAGGATTTGGGATCGATCGACAGCACGATGACCTTGTCGGCGCCGCGCAGAAGCGGCAGGGCGTCCGACGCCGCCCGCGCACTCTCGCGGCTGGCGTTCCAGCACAGCATGACCGTCCTGCCGAGCGGCGACTTGGCACCAATGTGCGGCACGACCAGCACCGGCCGTCCGGTCGACAAGCCGAGGGTCTCCGGAAGATCGGTCGGCGCATCGTCATCGCTCTCGGGATCGGCCTGTCCCAGCACGACCACGTCGCAATAGCGAGCATGGATGGCGAGCTGCGTGGCGACATAGCCGCTTTCCGATCGCCATTCCGTCGAAAGGTGCGTGCCCTTCACGGCCTTGAAGAAGGCCGTCTTCGCAGCCGTCGCGTCGGCCTGCGCCGTGCGCTCGTATGCAGCAAACAAATGGTCCAGCCCGGCGGTGCCGTCGAACATCGCCGGCGCGACGAACGGCTCCTGCACGTGCACGCCGACGAGAAGGGCACTGTGTCGCTGGGCCAGCTCGGCCGCGACCGCCAGCCTCTGCTCGACCTTCGGGCGGGCGCTGCAATGCACGAGAATGGTCTTGTAGGTCATGTCGGTCTCCGGTTGGCGCGATGCGCGGAGGATGCCGCGAACGCGGCTGCGCGCCCTTGACCCAAGTCAAGAACGGCCCGCAGACCACGCTGTAGGTATCGGCGATGGAGGTGATCGCCTACTTCACCGCGCTCTGCGGCGAGAAGCTGCATCTATTGGCGTCGCTGTCGCCAGACCTCCCGCTCGCCCTGCCGCTGGCCCTGCTGCTGGCGGGCCTCGCCGGCAGCCTGGTTCACTGTGTGGGCATGTGCGGTCCCTTCGTGCTAGGACAGGTCGTCGCCGACAGCGAGAAGGCGCGAGGCAGATACGGCGAATGGCAGCGCCTCGCCGGCGCCGCGCTCTTGCCCTATCACCTCGGCCGCCTCACGACCTATACCGCGCTCGGCGCGGTTGCCGGCGCGGCGACCGCGCTGTTCGCCGCGACCACGGGCTTCGCCTGGCTGTCGGCGGCGCTGCTGGTGCTCGGCGCGCTGCTGATGATCCTGCAGGCGGTCGGCCTGGCGCTGGGCACCGCGTCTCCTCTTTCGCGCCTCGTCACCCGCCTCGCCGCGCCGCTCAGCGCCGCGCGTCATCGGGCTGGCCGCTACGCTCTTGGCCTGGTGCTGGGCCTGCTGCCCTGCGGCCTGCTCTACGGCGCACTGGCCGCCGCGGCCGGAACGGGCAGCGCCCGCGATGGCGCGGTCGCGATGCTGGCGTTCGGGGCGGGCACCATGCCCGCCCTGGTCGGCGTCGGCTGGCTCGGCGTGCTGTTGCGTCGCCGGCTGGGCGGCGTCGCGCACTGGGTGGCAGCGCCGCTGCTGATCGTCAACGGACTGGCGATGCTGGGACTGGCGACGTCAGCCGTCGGGCGGTGAAAAACGCACGATGTCGCGATAGGCGTGCCAGCTCGCATGCGCGACCACCGGCAGCACGATCACCAGGCCGAGCAGCCCCGGCACCATGGCCAGCGCCACCAGCACGACGATCAGGCCGGCCCACAGCAGCATCGGCCGCAGATTGAGACGCACGGCGGCGACCGACGTGGCGATCGCCTCGAACAGGTTGGCGTCGCGGCGGTCGAGCAGATAGGGCATCGAGAAAGCGCCGATGATGAAAGCGAGCGCCGCCAGTGCGCCGCCGACCGCAACGCCGATGGCGAGGAACGGCAGGCTGCGCGCCGAGTACCAGGCGAGATCGAGGAAATGCTCCCATGACGGCACGGTGCGCCAGTCGAACACGGCGAACAGAAGCTGGGCCGCGCGCATCCAGGCGAGATGCAGCAGCAGCAGCACGGTGCCCATCAAGGCGATCTGGTCAGGGTTGCGCCGCCACGCGAGGAAAGTCGATTCGGCGTCGACCAGGAGCCCGTTCTCGAGCCGACGGCTGATCTCGTAGAGCCCGACCGCCATGAACGGGCCGACGAAGAAGAAGCCGGCGCTGATCGGCAGCACGAGATACGGCAGGTCGCGCCACAGCAGCAACGCGATGACGAGCCAGCCGGCAACGACGGCCGCAACGCCGAAGGCGAGGCTATGAAGCGGCGCCGCCCGGAGATCGCGCCAGCCGGCGCCGAGCCACGACCAGGCGCGGTCGACGGCGACCTGGCGGATGCGCGGCTGCGCGCGGAACACGGCAACCGTGTCGCTCATATCGTGTCGCTCATGCGGCTCTCTCCTGCTGCCTGCGACTCCAGCGCCTCGCGCGGCCACGGTCCTTGACCCAGATCAAGGAGGCGCAACCACGCGCCCCGTAGACCTTCCGGCGACACAGAAGCGGGAGAGAAGATGTCCAGCCCAGCCGTCGCGCGCATCGACCGTCGCGGACCGCGATACGTCGAGGACGTCATCCGCGCCTCCGTCGTGCTCACCATGTTCTGGGGCGTCGTGGCTTTCGCCGCCGGCGTCGTGATCGCGGCCCAGCTCGTGTGGCCGCAGCTCTCGTTCGACAGCGAATACCTGACGTTCGGCCGCCTGCGTCCCTTGCACACCTCGGCGGCGATCTTCGCTTTCGGCGGCACGGCGTTGATCGGCACCGCCTTCCACGTCGTGCAGCGCACCTGCCGCGCCCGCCTGTTCGGCGGCGCGCCGCTCGGCTGGTTCGTGCTGCTGGGCTACCAGTTCTTCATCGTCACGGCGGCGGCCAGCTACCTGCTCGGCATCACGCAGAGCCGGGAGTACGCCGAGCCCGAATGGTTCATCGACCTGTGGCTGACGATCGTGTGGGTCGCCTACCTCGTGGCCTATCTCGGCACCGTGCTGAAGCGCGAGGAGCCGCACATCTACGTCGCCAACTGGTTCTA
>JAEZHS010000090.1 GCA_023436825.1 Pseudomonadota bacterium
GATCAAGGCCTGCTTCGACCTGTCCGGTGCCGGTGCGGGCGCCGTAGCGGGTCGCGGCGCCGGTGCCGCTTGCGGCGGCGTGGGTGCCGTTTGCGGCGGCGTCGGTGCTGCTTGCTGCGGCTGTGGCGGCAGCTCAGGCGCAGGCGACGGAGCCGGCTGCGCGACCTCCACCGGAGGCGGCGGACTGGAGAGCAGGGCCTGCAGCTCAGGCCTGAAGCGCCACTCCAAGGCCGCTCCGGCCACGACGATCAGCAGGATGATGACCCATAGCCTCATGCGCCGCCCGCGCGGCCGCGCTCGTACCGGCTCTTCCGACTGATCAACCTCGCGCCGTGGGGCGCCGAGACGCGGCGTAGCCACCGCGGCGCCACCCAGCCGCTGCGTCGGCGCGTCGGCGACGCGGGCGATCGATAGGCCGAACAAGGCCGCCCATTCCTCGACGGACTGCGGCCGGTCGGCAGGCGCGAATGCAAGCCCGCGATCGATGGCGCCAAGGAAAGGCCACTCGAAGCGATCGGCATGCATTGTCGTCAGCGGACGATAGGGATCGGTGCCGACGCGCGCCGCGGCGTCGGGCGGCGGCTGTCCGGTGATGGCGTGATGGAGCACGGCGGCGGCGGCGTAGATGTCGCTCCACGGCCCCTGCTTGCCGTCGAGCGCATACTGCTCGATCGGCGCATATTGCGGCGTCAGCACGCCGGTCAGCGTGCGCGTGCGCTCGCCCATCGCCTGACGCGCCGCGCCGAAATCGATCAGCACGGGAACACCGTCGCGGCGGATGATGACGTTACTGGGCTTGATGTCGCGATGCAGGAAGCCCTGCGCGTGCACGGCGCTCAGTCCTCCGACCAGCCCATCGGCCAGGCGCCGCACGTCCTCGGGCGACAGGCGACCAGCCGGCTCGCGCAGCAGCTCGCCCACGCTCTTGCCGTCCTCGAACTCCATGACGGTGTAGGCCGTTCCGTTGGCCTCGAAGTAGCGCAGCACGGGCACGATGTGCGGATGGCGGAAACGCGCCAGCGCCCTCGCTTCATCGAGGAAGCGCTCGCGGCCCCAGGCGAAATCGTCGGCGAAACGCGCGCCGCGCGGCACGACGTTGCCGTCGCCGCCACGGACGGCGAACTCGACCGGAAGATATTCCTTGATGGCGACGAACTTGGCGAGCTGGGTGTCGAAGGCGCGATAGGTGATACCGAAGCCGCCATGGCCGATCACGGCATCGAGCCGATAATCGCCGAGCCGCGTGCCGGGTGTCAGGGCTTGGACGTTGTCGGAGGACATCTACACGCGCACCTTGCTCCTAGATGCGCGTTCTCGGGCGGGCGCACAAGCGCCCAAAGACCTATCGGGCGACGACGGTGGTCGTGGCGGGAGCGGTCGTGGTCATGCGGTCGAGACCGCCCTCACTGAATTGCGGCAACAATTGCATGACCATGATGAACACGCACAGGCCGATGGCCGTGAGCATGGTTGCAGGTCGTGTGCGCAGAACAGGCGTCGGGTCCTTTGCCCGGCGGTCGTCCGACATGGCGGACCTCCGAAAATTGCTTCTTGAAAACCACGGCCGCTGGCCCCGAAATAGTGGGCCGAGCCGCGCGGACCATAAAACACAAGCCACTGTCGTTCAAGAAAAATGTATCAAAGACAATAGCTTAGCCCGCGAAATCACAGTTTCACTCAAAGACACAATAGATCGCGGTCCAAGTCGTTACCGCCCACCTCTTATTGTCGAGGTGCGGCCTTCCAATATCTGTCGCGCCATTGTCTGCGAGGCAGAGTAGGATCGCCTGATGACCGCAGCAGCGACACGTCACGACAATATCCGCACCCTGGTGCTGACCGGCGCGAGCCGCGGCATCGGGCATGCCACCGTCAAGAAGTTCAGTGCCAGTGGCTGGCGGGTGATCACCGTATCGCGCCAACCGTTCAGCGCACTCTGCCCATGGCCGAGCGGCGGCGAGAACCATGTCCAGCTCGATCTCGCCGACCCGGTTGATATCGGCCGCGGCATCGAGCAGATCCGCGCGCGCGTGGCGGGCGGGAGGCTCGACGCGCTGGTCAACAATGCGGCGATTTCACCCAAGAGCGCCAAGGGCGAGCGACTGGGCGCCATCGATACGCCGTTCGACCTGTGGCGCCAGGTCTTCAACGTGAACTTCTTCGCACCGGTGGCGCTGGCGCGTGGCCTGGTCAACGAGCTGGCGGCCGCGCACGGCGCCGTCGTCAACGTCACCTCGATCGCCGGCAGCCGCGTGCATCCCTTCGCCGGCTCCGCCTATGCCACCTCGAAGGCGGCGCTGGCGGCGCTGACCCGCGAGATGGCGCATGACTTCGGTCCGCTCGGCATCCGCGTCAACGCGATCGCCCCAGGCGAGATCGACACCTCGATCCTGTCGCCCGGCACCGAGAAGATCGTCGAGGAGCAGATCCCGATGCGGCGCCTCGGCACACCCGATGAAGTGGCAGACGTCGTTCATTTCCTGTGCGAGAAAGGCGCGAGCTACGTCAGCGGCGCCGAGATCCAGATCAACGGCGGCCAGCACGTCTAGGAGCAGCCATGGACACCATCACCAGCATCAAGGGCGAGACCGGGCGCGACGCGCGCCGCCGCATCCGCAGCAACGCCTTCCGTCAGCCGACCTCCGGCATGGCGCCGGGCTACGTGCAGGGCAACCTCGCGATTCTCCCCAAGGAGCTCGCCGCCGACTTCACGCGCTTCTGCATGCTCAATCCGAAACCCTGCCCGCTGCTCGGACAGTCCGAGCCGGGCGACTGGCGCCTGCCGACCTTGGGCGAGGATCTCGACATCCGCACCGACATCCCGCGCTATCGCGTGTGGAAGAAGGGTGAGCTGATCGAGGAGGTCGACGACCTCAAGAAGGTGTGGCGCGACGATCTGGTGTCGTTCGTGCTGGGTTGCTCCTTCTCCTTCGAGGAGGCGCTGATCGACAATGGCCTCGAGATCCGCCACCAGAGCTGCAACGTAAACGTGCCGATGTATCGCACCAACATCGAGTGCGCTCCGGCCGGCCCGTTCCATGGGCCGATGGTGGTGTCGATGCGGCCGTTCCGGCCGGCCGAGGCGATCCGCGCCGTGCAGGTGACGACGCGCTTCCCCTCGGTGCATGGCGCGCCCGTGCATCTCGGCAAGCCCGAGCTCATCGGCATCAAGGACATCGCCAAGCCGGACTATGGCGACGCCGTGCCGGTGCGCGACGACGAGCTGCCGGTGTTCTGGGCCTGCGGCGTTACTCCGCAGTCGGTGGTGGCGACGGTGAAGCCCGAGTTCTGCATCACCCACGCGCCGGGCTACATGCTGGTGACCGACCTGTTGAATTCGCAGCTCGCCGTCCTCTGATGGCGCGCGTCGAGCTCGACGGCCGCAGCTACGACATCGATGACCTGGTGATCGCCGGCTGGACCGGCCGCGATGTCGCGGCGCTGGAGCATCACATCGAGGAGCTGAAGGCGATCGGCGTGCAGCCGCCGTCCAAGGTGCCGCTGTACTACCGCGTCGCCGCCAGCCTGCTGACCCAGGCCGGGTCCATCCAGGTCGTGGGCGACGACACGTCGGGCGAAGCCGAGCCGGTCCTGGTCGGTACGGCCGACCGGCTATGGGTCACGGTTGGCGCCGACCATACCGACCGCAAGCTCGAGACCTACGGCGTCGCGCAGTCCAAGCAGGTCTGCGCCAAGGTGATCGGCCGCTCGGCCTGGCGCTTCGAGGATGTCGAGCCGCACTGGGACGAGTTGATCCTGCGCAGCTTCATCGAGGAAGGCGGCAAGAAGGTCCCCTACCAGGAAGGCCTTTTGGCCAAGATGCGCACGCCACGCGATCTGATCGCAGGATGGAACAGCGGCGACAAGCGCCTGCCGGCCGGCGTCGTCATGTTCTGCGGCACCCTGCCGGCGATCGGCGGCATCCGGTCCTCGTCGCGCTTCGACATGGAGATCGAGGATCCGGTGCTCGGCCGCAAGCTCGAGCACTCCTATGTCGTGCAGGCGCTTCCCATCGTTTCCTGAGACACGAAGTCGACGATGGCTCTCACCACCACGGGGTCGGCGAGCAGCCGGTTGTGACCGAGCCCGCGCGTGACCATCAGCTCCGCGCCCGGCAGCATATGGGCGTTGCGCGCCGCTTCGAGCACCGGCACCTGCCGGTCGTTCTGGTCGTGGACCAGCAACAACGGCAGGTCGACCTTGCCCACGATGCGGCGAACGTCGAAGTCCGCTGCCGGCCGGCCGACATGGCGCTCGACCGAGGCGATGAATGCCCGCGTCCCGCGCTCGCCCAGCCCGACGGCTTCGGCGAAGCGCTGCAGCTCGCGCTTCAGGGACGAGGGAGCAGCGATCAGCGCCACGCGGCGTGCACCGCCCGAGTTGGCGACCGAGTACAGGCTCATGGCGCCGCCCATCGAATGGCCGACCACGGCATGGACAGTGCGGAGCCAGGCCAGCGTGCGCTCGATGGCGGCGATGAACTTCACGGCAGTGAGTTCGTCGCCCGACGATTCGCCGTGCGCCGGCACGTCGAGGGCGACGGCGGAGAAGCCGCGCTCGACCAGGGCGGCGATGACGGCACCGAACTGGCCGCGATTGCCTTCGAACCCGTGGACCAGGAGGACCGCCGGCCCCTGGCCCCAGCGCCAGGCGACCAGCCCGTCGCCCAGCGCAATGCGCTCGTCGGCGAGCGGCAGCGACAGGACTGGCGGCGGCCGCACGTGGCGGCGCGGCCTCAGCATCATGCGGCGGAAGATCGGCGCCACCAGCGAGGGCGCGACATGGCTGGCGGCGGCGAGCGCGACGATCGGCAGCGGAACAGTGGACATCAAGTCGCTCCAGAAGAGTGCAATTGCACCTATCTGGCGCTGCCCGGTCCGTGCGCTCAAACGAAGAAGTCTGCGCGTTGACGTAACTTTTCTTCATGCGCATGGCTTCCCTGCAGCGCCGACCTTGCCTGATCGCGCCGGGCAAACGTACGTTCAACGCGTCAGGGAGGAGCGAAGCTCATGATCAAAGGCGCCTACGACGGCTTCACCGTGCTCGACTTCACGCAGGGCGTGGCCGGACCGCACGCCACGATGCTGCTGGCGCTGCACGGCGCCGATGTCATCAAGATCGAGCCGCCCGAGGGCGACTGGGGCCGCGCCCTGGGGGAGCTCAAGGGCGACCATTGCGCCCACTCCGTCGCCTTCAACCGCGGCAAGCGATCGATCGCCCTCGACCTGAAGTCGGCCGACGGCAGGGCGGTGGTGAACAAGCTGATGGCCAAGGCCAACGTCATCGTCGAGAGCTTCCGGCCTGGAGTCATCTCGCGCCTGGGCTTCGGCTACGAGGATGCCAAGAAGGTCAATCCCAAGGTCATCTACTGCTCGGTGTCGGGCTTCGGCCAGACCGGTCCCTACAGCAAGCGGCCGACCGTCGACGGGCTGATCCAGGCGTTCAGCGGCATGATGGTGATGAACCGCCTCCCGGACGGCACGCCGTGGCGGCAGGGCATGATCGCGGTCGACGTCACGACCGGCCTCTACACCTTCCAGGCGCTAGCGCCGGCGCTGATGCGCCAGTTGCGCTACGGCGAAGGCAGCTACATCGATTCCAGCCTGATGCGCTCGGCGGCAGCGTATCAAGGCGCCAAGCTGATGGAGTACGTATTCTCCAACGGCACGCCGCCGCCGCTCTACATGCCGGCCGGCAGCTACAAGTCGAAGAACGGCTACATCATGGTGTCAGCCATGCGGCCGCATCATTTCCGCCTGCTGTTCGAGCTGATCGGTCGCAAGGACATCGCCGATGATCCCGACCTTCAGAGCCACAACGACCGCATCAAGAACGCCGCCAAGATCATCAGGGCGCTGCAGGAGACCATGCCGACCAAAACCACGGAGGAATGGATCGCCATCCTGCAGCCCAAGGACGTGTTCTGCGAGCGGGTCAACAACTACAGTGACTATCTCGAGCATCCGCACGTCAAGGAATCGGGCGCCATCGACTGGATCGAGCAGGACGGTTTCGGCCGCATGCCGGTCGCCAACATCCCGGGCCTGCCGCCAGCCTCGCAGCACGACGCGCAGCAGCACGCGCCGCACACCGGCGAGAACGGCCCGGAGATCCTCGAGGAGCTGGGCTACAGCGCCGCCGAGATCGACGCGATGTTCAAGCGCGGCGGCGTGAAGCCGCCGGTGACGATGGCAAAGGCGGCGGACTGAAAGTACTCCCTCCCCAGCGAAGCTGGGGAGGTGGCGCCGTCATACGGCGACGGAGGGGTCATGAGCACCTGTACTGCCG
>JAEZHS010000097.1 GCA_023436825.1 Pseudomonadota bacterium
CGTGCCCGGGCCGCCGGTAGAGCTGTGGCGCAGGCGGCCCAGGGCGGCATCGCGCACGAATTGGCTGTCGGACAGGAGCACGCTTTTGGTGGAGGCGTGGATCTCGCCGGAAAGCTGGTCGAAGGCAAGGCGGGCTGCCGCGTCGTTGGGAAGATTGAGGACGGCCGACGCAAGCGCACCGGATGCCGGCAGTGTCCCGAGCCCGCCTGCGGCGCCGAGCTGATTGGCGGTCTGCGCCGCTGCCCTGAAAGGACGGTTCTGCAGCACGTCGATGTAGACGTTGCTGGGATCGTAGGCGGCGGCGAAGCCGAGGAACGCCGTTAGCTGAGTGTTGCCGGAGAGTACGTAGGTTCCGGAGATGCCGCCATTCGCCGTGAGCACCGTGTAGCGGGTGCCGAGGGCATAGGGCCCGCCATCCGCCTGCACGACCTGGAGCACCGCGCCATTGACGAGCTCGGCGATGCCGCCGACGTTGATGCGATCCCCCGTGCCGTTGGAGGCGAGCTCGACCTGATAGGTTGAGTTTGGAGCCTGGCCGAAGTTGCCGACCGTCAACGTGCCGATGGACGCGTTGCCGGGCGCGACCGTCCCGGCGGGATGAATTCCGAGAGAACCGACCGTGCCGGTGCCGCTGAGCACACCGCCCGTCACGGTGACATTCGATCCGGCAAGCGAGCCGTTCACGATGAGCTGGCCGCCATGCACCCTGGTTGGGCCCGTGAAGGCGGCGGAATTTCCAGTCAGGATCGTCGTGCCGGCGATCTGCTCGATCCTGCCGTCACCGGCGACGACGGGCGCGAAAGAATAGGCACTGCTGGTGTGGTTGAAGATGAGCCTGCCGTCTCCGGCACCGAACTGAATGGTCGCGGCATCCACTGCTCCGGGCGCCGCCGGCGCATCGCCTGCGGCCGCGCCGATGTTGAGCCTGCCCGTGGCCTGCGCGTCCACCGCGACGGCGATCCCGCCCGCCGCGGAGATCGAGCCGCCATTGCGAACCGTGACGGTACCGTTGCCGAAGTTGCCGATGGTGATCATCGCGCTGCTGCTCCAGCGCGAGCCGGCGCCGTCGACAGTCACGACGCCAAGCGAGCCTTCGCCCGATGCAATCGGTCCGGCTCCGCTCGTCACGACGCCGCCGTTGCGGATGTCGAGCGTGCCTTTGCCGGTCCAGGCGACCCGGAGAACCTGGCCAACGGCTAGGGTCGACCCCATTCCGTCGACGGTCACGAGACCCGTGGCGATGTCCTGATCGGCGATCGTGAAATATTCGCCGGTCGTGACGGTGCCGCCGTTGAGGATCGTCAGCGTGCCGCGGGCGCCTCCACCGACCTTGAAGTCCGTGTCGATGCTCAGCGTTGCCGCGTCGACGGCCACCGTCCCGGTAGAGCCGGGGAAGAAGCCGACGATGCCCTGCTCGATGGCAAGAGAGCCGGCCTTGCGAATGACCAGGCTGCCTGTCGTGCCCAGGTCCCGAGCAACTACCGTAAGGCCGGTGAGTGAAACGGCGGGACCACCGTCGATGACAGGGCCCGGAGTATCGGAGTTGATCCAGGTGGGCCCGGTCGGGAGAATCGCCGGCGCCCAGTTCCCGGCCTTGAACCAGTCGTTGTCGACTGCCCCGGTCCAGACGCTCTGTGCGAGCACTGGCTCGGCAAGGGCTGTCAGGGCCAAGACCGACACCGAGCTGAGAAGAAGGCGCCGAGCGGCGGAGCGACGGGGTTCTTGCACATTGACCGACACTTTTGCACTCCCGATGACAAACGGGTTGGTCGAAGTATCGGAGGCGGGCGGCGCCGGCATCGCCCTATAGGGTGATGCCGCTGTGGAACCCGGTCAGGCTTCGTCGGGCCGGTCTGACCGAATTGGCGGTGTCAGCTCGCGCATCAGGAGCTGCAACTGGCGTTGGTCGCGGGTGCCGGTTTTGTCGTAGACGACGCCGAGCTGGGTCTTCACGGTGTGCTCGGACACACCGTTCGCCAGGGCGATTTCGCTGCGCGTCCGGCCTTCGGCCGCCAGGGCAGCGACCCGCTTCTCTGCCGCAGTAAGGCCGAACAACGCCGCGATCGCCTCGAGGGCCGGGAGGGGATTGGTCCCGGGAGCGGCGATGAAGATCGCCGCCGTGGCCTGGTGCGACAGGCCGACATTTGGACGACGACTGAGCGGCAGTACATGCAGAATCGAGGGCCGCTCCGCCCTGACGAACGGCACGCCGATCCCGACTGGCCCGAGCAGGACCTCGTCGCGCTGGCCGAGCTCGACGGCATGCGCGATTGACGCCTGCGCCGGCGCGTAGGCGATGGCAAGCCGTCCCTCCGACTGGCGGATGAGGGTCTCGTCCCGCAGCAGCGCTTCGGCCGAAGGATTGGCGTAGAGCAGGCGCATGGCGTCCGTCACGACCAGCACCGGATGGGCGAGATTGTCGATCACTTCCCGGAAGATTCCGGCCTTGCGTTGCTCTGCCTCGAACAGGTCCGCGATGACGACGGCGCGCCGGATATGAGGCGCAAGCTGCGACAGACGCGCCATGGTGGCCGGCGTCGACGGGGTGTCGTCGCGGGTTATGGTCGTGAGCGCGCCGACGAACTCGTCGCGCTTCATCACTGCGAGATTGAAGCCGGTGCGAAGCCGGTTGGGCTGCATCCATTCCCGGTAGGTGCGGCTGGCACGCCAGACATCGTAGCCGTCGGGGCCGTAGAGACTGCACAACGCGTCGAAATCGAGCGGCACGTCGATCTCGAACCTGGGCAGGATCGAATAGAACGGCACATGGGCCGCGTAGGTCGTGATCAGCGGTTCGAGCACGACTGGATCGCCGTGGACCGCCGAGAAGCGCGCCGTCCTCTTCGAGATGTCCATGACCGCCAGCATGGAGATCACGCTGTCCGTCACCTCGTTGATGCGGCGTAGCGCACCGGGCCAGCAATCAGGCTCGGCTACACAGTCGTAGAGCGCACCGATGGTGTCGAACAGTTCCGCATTGTCCATCGCTGCCGACCACGCCCCGCTCTCTACGCTCCGCTCGCGCGGACTATATTCGCACGAGTGGCCCAATGCACAGGGAATGCAGCGCTCGCTCCGATGACAGATGAAGGCGGAACCGACTCGCATCGCGTCCGGACCGAGCCAACGGATCGGCAGCCGGCTGCGGCTAACGCGCCGGCCGCGCGAGGCTGTCGCCGCGCTGGCACAGAGCGCGGTGTTCGAGCTCTGGCCCCCTTGACTCGGGCGGCGGTCGCCCCGGCGTGATGTGTGCCGACGTTCCTCCGTGCAGAGGCGCACGCGCGGTTGTCTCCGTTGCCCGCTATGCGCTGGAGAAGTCCTTGAGCACGCGCCTTAGCGACGCGAGGTGGGACGCCGGGCGGATTTGGCGGACCGTGCCGTCTTCTTCGGCTTCGGTGCGGCCGTCGTCGGGGCGCTGTCGGCGGGCTCGGCTTCTACCGCAGCCGCCACGTTGTCGTCCGGGATTGCCTCGGCGAGCGGCGGGGACTCGGCAACGATCGTTTCCTCCTCGGAGACTGCCTCCGCAGCAGCCGGGGGCTCCTCAGTGACCGGGGGCGTCGCCATGGCAGCCACGGTGGTGGGCGCAACTGGCGCGGCGAAAAGTGCTCTGAGCTCTTCGAATGCCGTGCTGACCCGCGCATTCAGGATGTCGGCTGCAGCGATATTGGTTTTGACCGCGATGTCGGACAGCTCTTGGAAACGGACAACGCTCGAGACGCAGATATGTCGGGCGGCGTCGACCTGCCTTGCGGTTCTTTCCTCGAACGACGCGCCGGCCATGACGCCGCTTGTCAGTTTGCCGTAGTGGTCGACCGTGATCTTGAACGACTCGCCCTGATGCTGCGCCAACGTCTTCAGGCCGTCGAACATCACCTGGCCGGCATTGGTCAGAGCGGCGGCGTTATTGCGATGAACCTGAAGCAGCGCATCGATGCCGAGCGACGGCAAGCTGAAACCGGTCCATGCCTTGGCGAGGTCCGGGTTCGCGAATGAGAAACCGGCAGCTTGGAATGAGTTCATAGGAACGTCCTCCATAAGGAAGCGTACGAACATTTAGCGTAGTGATGGAGCACTGCCAGGATTGGATTTCTGACCGTGGCTGGCACAGTGCAATTTTTGCGCATTGAATGTTGAGGCGTGGGAAAGTCAAGCCTGTTCGGGTGCGACTGTTTCGAAGAGAACGAAACTTCGAGCTCCGGACGATCACGCCTCGACATCGCCGACGGACCTCGGCGGCTCGGCACGGCCGAACCGGAACTTTACAGGGTGGTCGCCGGCTCCCGACATTTTTGCCTCTCGCGTTTTCGTTCGTCGCCGATCGAGGTCGAGGTAGGCCTCGACGTCCCGGGTGAGGAGCGCTGACAGCATTGCATGCACATGACGACCGATGAACGAGAGCTGGTATCGGTCGTCGGATGCCACCCCATTCGTGGTGCCGTATGGAGCCCCAAAAGTCTCGAAATCGAAATTGCGATTGCTTTGCAGCACCTTGGTTATTCTTCTGGCAGTTCTTGGTTACTTGGGTTATTGTGGCGCCGGGATCGCTCGGCCGCTGCGGTAAGCGGACCGATCATCTGGCGACTGTCCGGAGTTTCACTGTCTCACTTTCGGGCGCAGCCAACGGAGAGGAGTTCAATTTCAGGTCGTCGTCCTGCGCGGAGCCGTTCGGCCACTGCTCCGGTTAGGATGACGGAAGTGAGATCGACGAAACCCAGTAGCGGAAATAGCGGGAATAGCGGAAACCCCTCGCACCGGCATCGAGCCGGCATGGTCCGCGACTTGCACGTCGGCCCTCGCGCGTCCACCGGCCATTTCCCGCCGCCGTGGTGGATAGTTCGCTTGCATGAGGTGAGGGAAGCGTCGTAGGTCGCAGGGGCAGGGAAAAACAACAGACATGGCGTATTTCACGCAACAATTGATCAACGCCATCACGCTGGGTGCAATCTATGGGCTGATCGCCATCGGCTACACGATGGTCTACGGCATCATCGGCATGATCAACTTCGCCCATGGCGATGTGTTCATGGTCGGAGCCTTCATCGCGCTCATCGTGTTCCTCGTGCTCGTCACGCTGTTCCATTCCATCCCCGCCGCAGTCGCCCTGCTGATCATGGTGATCGTGGCAATGCTCCTGACCAGCGTGTGGAGCTGGACGATCGAGCGTATCGCCTATCGGCCGCTACGAGGCTCGTTCCGACTGGCTCCGCTGATCACCGCGATCGGCATGTCGATCGCGATCTCCAATTTCGTGCAGGTGGCCCAGGGTCCCCGCAACAAGCCGATCCCGCCGCTGGTGTCACGCACCTATGATGTTTTCGGCGTCACGGTGTCGCTCAAGCAGATCGTCATCATCGCGACTACCGCGGTGCTGCTCGCCGCCTTCTGGTACGTCGTCAACCGCACGCCACTCGGCCGCGCCCAACGCGCCTGTGAGCAGGACGCCAAGATGGCGG
>JAEZHS010000120.1 GCA_023436825.1 Pseudomonadota bacterium
GATCACTTCCGCCGCGCTCGAGAAGCGCTATCGCTTGCCGCAGCCGCGCTCGGCTTTGGGGCCGCGACTGGTCGGCATCGCGCGCGCCGTCGCCGATGTCTCCGACGGACTGCTGGCCGACGCCGGCCATATCGCCGACGCATCAGGGCTTTCCGTTCGCATCGAGCGCGAGCGGGTGCCGTTGTCGCCTGCCGCCCGGCGTGCCGTCGCAACCGAGCCTGCGCTGTGGGCGAACGTCCTGGGCGGCGGTGACGATTACGAGCTCGTGATCGCCGTATCGCCGCGCAAGGAAGCGGCGCTGCTCGCGGCGGCACGCTCGGCAAAATTAGAGGTGACCGCCATCGGCACATTCACGCGAGGCAAGGGCGTCGAGTTGACGATTGCCGGCCAGCCCGTCCGCGCCCCGCGCAAGGGCTACGTTCACTTCTAGTGTCATGCTCTTCCGGACCGCGCGCGTCCCCGCGCGCTTCATGAGCGCGCGAGGACGCGCGCGGTCCGGAAGACGAAGACGATGAGGCCACCATGAGAAATCGCAGGGCATGGCTGCACTGCGCGGCCGCCTATTCGCTTGGGGCAGGGGAGCCGGCCGACTAGAGTGCGCGCCCAATGGATGGATCGATAAAGGTCGAGCAGACGCAACCGGTGTCGGCCGGCGGCATTCCGCGCCGTTCGCTGCGCAACATCGGGCTCCTCGCCACCTGCCAGGCGCTGACCCAGAGCAGCAACACGTTGATGTTCGCCTCCTCGGCGCTTGCCGTGCTGACCATCGTGTCGCCCGACATGCGCATGTGGGCGAACCTGCCCGTCACCATGCAGCATCTCGGCGTCATGCTGTCGGTGTTCCCCGCCTCGCTGCTGATGATGCGCCGCGGCCGCAAGTTCGGCTTCCGCACCGGCTCGCTGATGGGCATGGTCGGCGCCACCTGCGCGGCGATCGGGCTCGGCATGGGCAGCTTCCTGGTGATGTGCCTGGGCGGGCTTTGCCTCGGCTACGCCGTCGCCAACATGCAGCTCTATCGCTTCGCCGCCGTCGAGCTCGCGCCCGGCCACTTCCGCGCCCAGGCAATTTCCTACGTGACCGCCGGCGGCGTCATCGCCGGCATCGTCGGTCCTACGCTGGCGCGGCTGACGCCCGATCTCTGGCTGCCGCTGTTCCAGGCGAGCTTCAGCTCCGTCATCGTCATCCACGCCATCGTCTTCACCGTGCTGGGCTTCATCGAATTTCCGCCAGTCAAGGCCGAAGACACGTCGGGCCCGCAGCGGCCGCTGCTCGAGATCGTGACCCAGCCGGCCTACATGGTGGCCTGCGCCGGCGCGATGATCGCCTTCGGCGTGATGTCGTTCGTGATGGCCGCGTCGCCGCTTGCCATCGTCCAGTGCGGCCTCAAGGCCACCGAAGCGCCGGTCACCATCTTCGTGCACGTCATGGGTATGTTCCTGCCGGCCTTCTTCACCGGCAACCTGATCGCCCGTTACGGTGTGTTCAACATGATGATGGTCGGCATCGCGCTGCTGGTGCTGGGGGTGATCGTGGCGTTGACGGGCGTGACCGAATGGCACTTCCGCATCGCGCTGGGCCTGAACGGCGTGGGCTGGAACTTCCTGTTCGTCGGCGCCACGACGCTGCTCACCACGACTTATCGCCAGGCCGAGCGCGGCAAGGCGCAGGCCTTCAACGACTTCTTGGTGTTCGGCACCACGGCGACGGCCAGCCTGATGGCGAGCGTGGTGCTGGAAGTGCAGGGCTGGGCGATGCTCAACTATTTCGCTCTGGGGCTGGTGCTGATCGCCTTCCTGGTCATCGGCGTCTTCCGCCTGCGCCATCCAGCGCGGGTTTGAAGCCAAGCCCTTGACGCAGCGGGGCTTTTCCCGGCTACGGGTTGCGCGAATTGTGGCGTTCTGCCATTTTCCGCCCGCCTCGCGCCGGGGAGAGCTTGGAACTTCGGCACGCGCCAGGCTGGAAATGCCGTCAAAACAATAGGTTAGCCAACAATGTCTACCGTTATATGGGCTGTCATCGCCTGCGGTATCATCGCCGTGCTCTACGGCGTGGTCACCGCCTCGCGAGTCATGGCCGCCGATTCCGGCACTGCGCGCATGCAAGAGATCGCGCAGGCCGTGCAGGAGGGCGCTGCCGCCTACCTGCGCCGCCAGTACACGACCATCGCCATCGTCGGCGTCGTCGTCCTGGTGATCCTCGCCATTCTGCTCGGCAGGCATGCCGCCATCGGCTTCCTGATCGGCGCAGTGCTGTCGGGTGCGACCGGCTTCATCGGCATGAATGTGTCGGTGCGCGCCAACCTGCGCACCGCCGTCGCCGCGCAGAAGAGTCTGGGGCAGGGCCTCGACCTAGCCTTCAAGGCGGGCGCGGTCACCGGCATGCTGGTCGCGGGCCTCGCCCTGCTGGGCGTCGTCGGCTACTTCGCCGTTCTCATGAACATGGGCGTCGCTCCGGGCAGCCGCGAGATGATCGACGCGCTGGTCGCGCTGGGCTTCGGCGCCTCGCTGATCTCGATCTTCGCCCGTCTCGGCGGCGGCATCTTCACCAAGGGTGCGGACGTCGGCGGCGATATGGTCGGCAAGGTCGAAGCGGGCATCCCGGAGGATGACCCCCGCAACCCGGCGACCATCGCCGACAACGTCGGTGACAACGTCGGCGACTGCGCCGGCATGGCCGCCGACCTGTTCGAGACCTACGCGGTGACCACGGTCGCCACCATGGTGCTGGCCTCGATCTTCTTCGCGGCCGATCCGGCGCTGGTCTACAAGCTGATGGTCTATCCGCTGGCCATCGGCGGCGCCTGCATCATCACCTCGATCATCGGCACCTACTTCGTGCGCCTCGGCTCCGACGGCGGCATCATGTGGGCGATGTACAAGGGCGTGATCGCGGCCGCCGTGCTGTCGATCCCGGCCATCTGGTTCGTCACCGACTGGGTGATCGGCAATGCCACCGTGCTCAAGGTCGGTGACCGCCAGTTCACCGGCATGACGCTGTTCTGGTGCTCGCTGGTCGGCCTCGCGATCACCGGCCTGATCGTGTGGATCACCGAGTACTACACCGGCACCGACTATCGTCCGGTCAAGGCGGTAGCCCAGGCCTCCGTCACCGGCCACGGCACCAACGTCATCGCGGGCCTCGCGATGTCGATGGAAGCCACGGCCCTGCCGGCGCTGCTGATCTGTGCCGGCATCGTGATCTGCTACGTGCTGGCCGGCCTGTTCGGCATCGCCATCGCCACGACCGCCATGCTGGCGCTCGCCGGCATGGTGGTGGCGCTCGACGCCTACGGCCCGGTCACCGACAATGCCGGCGGCATCGCCGAGATGGCCGGCCTGCCGAAGGAAGTGCGCAAGAACACCGACGCGCTCGACGCGGTCGGCAACACCACCAAGGCTGTCACCAAGGGCTATGCCATCGCCTCGGCCGGCCTCGGTGCCTTGGTGCTCTTTGCCGCCTACACGTCCGATCTCGACTACTTCATCAAGGAGAAGAAGCTCGGCGTAGAAGCCGTCGACTTCGCGCTCAAGAACCCGTACGTCGTGGTCGGCCTCCTGATCGGCGGCCTGCTGCCGTACCTTTTCGGCGGCATGTCGATGCTGGCTGTCGGCCGCGCCGCACAGTCGGTCGTGGAGGAGGTCCGCCGGCAGTTCAAGGAGAAGCCCGGCATCATGGAGGGCAAGGACCGGCCTGATTACGGCCGCGCCGTCGACATGCTCACCAAAGCCGCGATCAAGGAGATGATGATACCGTCGCTGCTGCCGGTGCTGTCGCCGGTCGTGGTGTATCTCGTGATCTCGGCGATCGCCGGCAAGGCCAACGCCTTCGCCGCAGTCGGTGCCATGCTCCTCGGTGTCATCGTCACCGGCATCTTCGTCGCCATCTCGATGACGGCGGGCGGCGGCGCCTGGGACAACGCCAAGAAGTACATCGAAGAGGGCCACTTCGGCGGCAAGGGCTCCGACGCCCACAAGGCCGCCGTCACCGGCGACACCGTCGGCGACCCGTACAAGGACACGGCGGGCCCTGCCGTGAACCCGATGATCAAGATCACCAACATCGTGGCCCTGCTGCTGCTCGCCGTGCTCGCGCACTGAGCGGATAACAGGATCCCGAAAGAGAAAGCCCCGGTCGCAGGACCGGGGCTTTTTTTCATCCGCCTCGTTCGATGCGATCAGGGACCGCCACCGGTCGGTGCACCCGGATTGCCGCTCTGCCGCGGTCCGCTGAACTTGCCGACGTTGCCCAGGATCTGCTCCAGCACCGTCAGCTCCTTGCCCGAGGTCGGCGTGATGCGTGAGACCATGGTGATGTTCTGCGCGTCCTTGAGGTCGTAGTACTTGATGTTGGCGACGCGGCCCTGCGCGTTGAAGCTGATCTGGATCACGTTCTGCTCGGCGATCCACGGCCGTGACGGGCCCCAGTTCTCCTGCTTCTCGGTGATGTAGTACCAGACGTTGGGATTGAAGGTCGCCACGGCCGACGGCGAGCCGACCAGGCGCACGACGTCCTCGCGGCTCTGGGTGCCGACTTCGAGCTTGTCGACGGTGCCCGGCGCCGGCGCGAAGCCCCTGATGTCACCATATGGATCACAGGCGGCCGAAAGCAGGGCAGCGGCTAGGACGAGCGGGACGGTGCGACGCATGGACGGCTTCTGGGGTTCGTCGGAAAGAGGGGCTCCAAAATGTCGTGACGGCCTCGTCGGGTCAACCGACGGTACGGGAGCAACTTGTGTTCAAGCGAAAGAATCCCCATGAGGCATTTGCCGCCGCCCTTTATGCACGTACGGCCGAGCAGGCGCGCGCGCCCGTGCTGTTCGAGGGCTGCGGCATTCCCGACACGCTCGACGGCCGCTTCGATGCGCTGGCCCTTCACGCAGCCCTGATGATCGACCGCCTGAGGCGCGAGCCGGACGGAGAGGGGCTGGCGCAGTCCTTCTTCGATGCGATGTTCCGCCATCTCGACCTCACGCTGCGCGAGATTGGCGTGCAGGACCTGGGAGTAGGCCGGCGCATCAAGATCATGGCCGAAGGGCTGCACGGCCGGGCTCTGGCCTATCGAGAGGCCATGGCAGGCGGTCCGACGCCCCTCAGTGATGTCTTGCGCCGCAACGCCTATGGCGGTAGGTCGCCCGACGACACGGAAGTCGAGCGTCTGGAGGTCCATATCCGCGACTATGCGGCGCGGTTGGCAGGGACGGCGCGAATGGAGCTAATAAAATAGATAAAGAAAATGACCCAACAAATTGAAAATAAGCAAAAATCTGAGATAGAACGTCTTGTCGATCTCGAACGGATGGGACCGTCTGGTGCGGCACTCGAGATCTCACCCAGCGACAGCGAGCGCGCCGCCCTGGCCAAGCGTTTCGGGTTCCTGGGACTGCCGGCTTTTTCGGCCCGGGTAACGGTCGATCGCCGTGTCGGCGGCCAGTTCGTGGTCGAAGGCCGGCTGCGCGGCCGTATCGTGCAGGCCTGCGTGCTCACCCTCGACCCAGTGACCCAAGATCTCGACGAGGCCTTTCGCATAGTCTTCAAGCCGGACATGGCCGATGACCGCGACCCGGAAAGCGGCGACGCAGTGCTGAATGCACAGGCCGACGCCCCCGAGCCGCTCGCGGGAAATATGCTCGATGTCGGCGAGATCGTCGCCGAGCAGCTTTCCCTGGCGGCCGATCCCTATCCACGGCGGCCCGGCGCCAAGCTGGAAGACGTGCTGCCAAAGCCCCGTCACGGCGGCAGAAAAGGCCAATCGGACCAGCGCCGGCATCCGTTTGCCGGGCTGGCCGCCCTCAGAGACAAACCGCGCCGCGGCCGCTAATTTGTTGCGGTGGCGAGACGTTTTGGCTAGAGAGTGCCGCCTGCCGCGCCTATAGAGCGCGGCTGCAGCTTTTTTGGGGCTTGGCCGGTGGGCTGCCCCGTCGTGGAGATCGTTATGGCCGTTCCCAAGAAGAAGGTTTCTAAGTCTCGCCGCAATATGCGCCGCGCTCATCACGGCTTGCCGTCGATGGCTTATCTCGAGTGCAAGAACTGTGGCGAGCTGAAGCGCCCGCACACGGTCTGCTCGCACTGCGGTTACTATCGTGAGGACATGCCGGTCCTGGCGGACAGCGCGTCGGCCGAGAAGTAGGCTGCAGTTCGCTGCCGGCGATGGGCTGGCACCCGACTAGCGGAGCATCGCGGTGAGCGCGGACAAGATCGTTCTGGCGCTCGACGGCATGGGCGGCGATCACGCCCCCGAGATCGTCGTGAACGGTGCCGACATCGCGCGCGAGCGCTATCCCGGCACGTCGTACCTGTTGTTCGGCGATCCGGCCCGCCTGAAGCCGTTGGTCGACAAGCGCAAGGGCTTGGCCAAGACGCTCGAGATCGTGCCCGCCGAGGATGCCGTGTTGGCCGAGGATAAGCCCTCCTTCGCGCTACGCCGGCGGCGCAAGTCGAGCATGTGGCTGGCCGTCGACGCTGCCGCGCAAGGCCGCGCCGATACCGTCGTGTCGGCCGGTAACACCGGCGCATTGCTGGCGATCTCGATGTTTGCCATGCGTATGGTCGAGGGCGCGCATCGGCCCGCGCTGGCCTCGTTCGTACCGACGGCACGCGGCGAGACGGTGATGCTCGATCTGGGCGCCAACCTCAAATGCGACGCCGAGAACCTTGCCGAGTTCGCCGTCATGGGCAGCGTCTTCGCCCAGGTGCTGCTTGGCCTCAGCAATCCAAAGGTTGGGCTGCTGAACGTCGGCTCGGAGGAACTCAAGGGCCACGAGGAACTGCGCCAGACGGCGGCATGGCTACGCCGCGACGGCTCGCCGGTCGACTTCCACGGCTTCGTTGAGGGCAATGACATCGGCACCGGCAACATCGACGTCGTCGTGACCGACGGTTTCACGGGAAACGTCGCCCTTAAGGCAATCGAAGGCACGGCCAAGCTCTATTCCCAGTGGGTGCGCGAAGTCTTCCGGACCTCGAGCTTCGCCAAGATCGGCTACCTGTTCTCCTCGGGCGCCTGGGTCAAGTTTCGCAAGCGCGTGGACCCGCGGCGCTATAATGGCGGCGTGTTCCTGGGCCTGGACGGTGTGTGTGTGAAGAGCCACGGCGGCACCGACGCGCTTGGCTTCGCCTACGCCATCGGCGTGGCGGTCGATCTGGTTCGCTACGAATACAAGAACAAGCTCATCGAAGGCCTGGACAAGCTGCACCAGGTGATCTCGACCGCCGAGGCGCCGACAACGCCAGCGCTGCAGGCAAGCGGAGGGAGCGAGTGATACGGTCTGTCGTTCAGGGTTGCGGCGCCTACCTGCCGGAAAGAGTCGTCACCAACGACGAGCTGGCCAAGAAAGTCGATACATCCGACGAGTGGATCCAGCAGCGTACCGGCATCAAGCAGCGCCATATCGCGGCCGATGGCGAGTTCACCTCGCATCTTGCCATCAAGGCCTCCGAGCGCGCGCTCGATCATGCCGGCGTCAAGGCGTCGGACCTCGACCTGATCGTGCTCGCGACGGCAACGCCTGACGAGACCTTTCCCGCCACGGCGACGCGCGTGCAGGCAACCCTCGGCATGACCAAGGGGGCGGCTTTCGACGTGCAGGCCGTGTGCGCCGGCTTCGTTTACGGCGTGTCGGTGGCCGACAGCCTGATCAAAGGCGGCATGGCTTCGACGGCGCTGGTGATCGGCGCCGAGACCTTCTCGCGCATTCTCGACTGGAACGACCGAGGCACTTGCGTGCTGTTCGGCGACGGCGCTGGAGCCATCGTGCTGAAGGCGGAGCAGGGGAAGGGCGACTCGGCCGACCGCGGGATCCTGGCCAATGCGCTGCACTCCGACGGTCGCCAGCACGACATCCTCTATGTCGACGGCGGGCCGTCCTCGACCAAGACGACCGGCTTCCTGCGCATGGAGGGTAAGGAGGTCTTCAAGCACGCCGTGGTCAACATGGCGGCCGTGGTGGGCGAGGTCCTGGAGAAGGCGGGGCTGGAGCCCAAGGACATCGACTGGCTGGTGCCGCACCAAGCAAACAAGCGCATCATCGACGGCACCGGCCGCAAGCTCGGCCTGCCGCCCGAGCGGGTCGTGGTGACTGTGGATAAGCATGCCAACACCTCTGCGGCCTCCATCCCGCTGGCGCTCGATACGGCCGTGAAGGATGGCCGTATCAAGACAGGGGATTTGCTGCTTCTGGAAGGCATTGGCGGCGGCTTGGCCTGGGGGGCCTCCCTGGTCCGCTGGTAGTAATACCCACGATTGAAACATTATCATCGACTACTCGTCCGCAACGGAACGGGAACAGACGCCGATTCAAAGCCACCCTCTATCCTACTGATATTGACCGCTTTCCGTCCTTAGAGTATGGATTAACTGGGGGAAGGAAGGGTACCGGATGGAAGGCCGGACTATCACGCGTGCCGATCTGAGCGAGTCGGTGTTCCAGGAAGTGGGACTGTCTCGCAACGAATCGAGCGACCTTGTCGAAACCATACTCGCCGAGGTCGTTGAGGCATTGGCGCGTGGCGAATCGGTGAAGATCTCGTCGTTCGGGAGCTTCACGGTCCGCGACAAGGGCCAACGCGTGGGCCGCAATCCGAAGACGGGGCAGGAGGTTCCGATCCTGCCGCGTCGCGTACTCGTCTTTCGAGCGTCGAACGTCCTGAAATCTCTGATCAATGGGGCGCCAGACGAGATCAAGGGGTAGTTGGGGCAATGTGGGGGTCTAGACATGGCCGTATCGCTACAGAGCGCAGACAGAAGGGTTGAGAAGTCTGCACAGGCGTTTCGCACCATTAGCGAAGTCGCTACCGAACTCGATGTTCCGCAGCATGTGCTGCGGTTCTGGGAAAGCAAGTTCAGTCAGGTCCGGCCGCTCAAGCGTGGCGGTGGGCGACGCTATTACCGGCCGGAGGACGTCGATCTCCTGCGCCGCATCCGCGCGCTCCTTTATGAGGACGGCTACACCATCAAGGGCGTGCAGCGGCTTCTGAAGGAGGGCCGCGGCCGCCTGCCGGCGCAGCGTCTCGACATTGCCGCCGAGAGCGCGCTCGAGAGCCTGCGCATCGTGTCAGCCCGCGCCGAGGCGATGGCGGCCGGCTCGCCCCGGCAGCCGCTGCCCAGGACCGGGCCGCAGCCGTCGACCACGACGCCGCGCGCGGCCGTGCTCGATTTGCACAAGCGTCGGGAGATCGAATCGGTGCTCGAGGACCTCGAACAGGCCCTTACCCAGCTTCGCACCACCTTGAAGGCCAGCAATTAGTCATTGTCAGGATCGCCGCCGGGGGGCGACGATCCAAGACTTTGGCGACCGGCGTTCGAGTAACCACCAGATCGGGTGGTCGTACCAAGAAACGGTGACAACCACCTGATTCAGCTTTGTTTTTCACCGAACACGCGTATCTTGTTCGGCGAGGGGCCTATCAACCGGCATCGTCAAAAGGGGGACGCCGCCGTGTTTGTTGATCGCATCATCGCGCGTAGCGACGCGCAGTCGTTCGACGTTTTTGCGTTGAATGACAATGAGTTGGAAGCCAATCTTCCGACACTTCCGGAATTGCTATACCTGCGCCGCGGCATCACGCAGCCGGGTGGCAAGTTGCCGCTGTTCGATCTCGACGGCCAGGCTGTCGCGGCCGCCATCGTCAGGCGTTGCCTTGCCCGCGGCTGGGCCGAGCCCTGGTTCAGCAATCCGCTGAAGCCGGACTGGCTGGTCTGCAAGCTGACGGAAAACGGTCGCCGGGTCGCGACGGCGTCCTGATTTACCTCGTCCGTCATGGCGAGACGGTCTGGAACGAGGCCGGCCGCCAGCAGGGGCGCCTCGATTCGCCGCTGACGCCCAAAGGGGCGGATCAGGCACGGGCAGCCGGCCGCTTCCTGCGGACGATCCTGCCCGAGCGACTCGACATTCTTCTGGAGACCAGTCCCCTCGGCCGGGCCCGGACCACGGCCGACCTCATTGCCGCCGAGCTCGGTTTTCCAATTGCCGTCATCCATTCGTCGCCGTTGTTGATGGAGCACGCACTGGGTGCTTGGGAGGGGCTGACCTACGCCGAGATCGACGAGCACTTTCCCGGTGCGCGGCAGGCACGCGAAGCCGACAAATGGCGCTATGTGATCGATGGCGGCGAGAGCTATGCGCTGGCCAGTGAGCGTGCGCGGCGCTGGCTGGCGGGCTGCGTGGCGGCGGTGACCGTCGCGGTTACACACGAAATGATAAGTCGCGTCGTCCAGGACGCCTATGCCTCGCTGTCCCCGGCGGAGGCCCTGGCCCGCTCGCACCCGCACGATCGGCTGTATCGGCTCGACGGCGGCGAGATCACCTCTATGGAGCTCGCGCCTCCGACGGCTTTGTGACGATCCAGGTCACACCTGCTGCCGCGACGAGCAGCACTGCGGCCAGCAGGAAAGGCGCGCCGGGCAGCCAGCCGAGCAGCCAGGCGAACGTGGTGCTGAAGATCGCTGGCCCGATCAGGCCGGTGATGCTGCGTGAAGAGCTGTTGGCGCCCTGCAGCTGGCCCTGTTCGGATTCGCTCACACGACGGCTCATCAGGTCGAGGAGCGATGGGCCGACGAGGCCCCACAGCGACATCACCGGCACACCGACCCAGAACCAGACGCCCGTCGGCGCCAGGCCATAGATCACCATGCCGAGACAGCCGAACGTCAAGCCGACCAGCAGGGCGCGCCGCGTGCCCAGCCACTTCACCGCGGGGCCGACGACGAAACCGGACACGACGCCAGTGGTGACGCCGACGAAGGCCAGTGTGAGGCCGACCGTCGCCTCGTTCCAGCCATACCGATAGCCGGCATAGAGCACGAAAATTGACGGGAGCACCTGATGGGCCGTGTTGACGATGAAGTCGATGGCCGCCAGTCCGATGAGCTGGCGATGCGACAGCAGCAGTTTCAGCGAGCCCACCGGATTGGCGCGCTTCCAGGCGAACGCCATGCGGCGTTCCGGCGGCAGCGATTCGGGTAGCACGAACCAGCCGAACGCAGCGTTGATCAGGCAGGCCACCGCCGACACCCAGAACGGCAGGCGCGGATCGAAGCCGCCCAGCAGGCCGCCGATTGCCGGCCCCAGCACGAAGCCCAGGCCAAAGCCCATGCCGACGATGCCGAACGACCTGGCGCGCTCGTCAGGCTTGGTGACGTCGGCGATGTAGGCGAAGGACGTGGCGATGGTGGCTGCGGTGATGCCGGAAATGATGCGGCCCACCAGCAGCAGCGTGAGCGACGGTGCGATCGCCATGAAGATGTAGTCGAGCCCCAGGCCAAGACAGGAGATCAGGATGACGGGGCGGCGGCCGAAGCGATCCGACAGCGCGCCGAGAAGTGGCGAGCAGAGAAACTGCATCAGCCCCCAGGTCGTGGCGAACACGCCGAAAACCTCCACCGCGCCGGCCGTGTCGCCGCCCATGAAGCCGAGCACAATGGTCGGCAGGACCGGCAGCATGATCCCCAGGGCCAGGCAGTCGAGCGTCACCGTGCAGAAGATGAAGGCCAGCGCCCGCCGGGTGTTCATGGCGTCGTCGATGGATGGGGAGGAAAATGGTCGGGGCGACAGGATTTGAACCTGCGACCCCCAGTCCCCCAGACTGATGCGCTACCAGGCTGCGCTACGCCCCGACC
>JAEZHS010000475.1 GCA_023436825.1 Pseudomonadota bacterium
TCCTTCATCTCGTCGACATGGCCGAACGAGCCCTTGGTGTAGGGCAGGAAGCCCGGCCCGACGCCGTTCCACATGCCGCGGTCCTTGCCGTCGACGAACCAGTGTCCGCCGTCGTTGCGCTCTTCCACGCGCGGAGCGTTCTCCTTCCATTTGGCCGGCGCCTGCGACGACCAGAGATCGGGCGGGCAGTAGGTGAGATCGATGTGGTTGTCGCCAGAAATCAGCTTGTGGTGCATGGCGCGGCTCCGCGATGTCGGAAGGCGTTAAGCTTTGCACTGACTCCGGAAATGGTACGGGCCGGCCGGCTGCTGCGCCATGGTGATTTTCCGCGGAGCGGGCCGTCGTTCCTCACACCACCGACGTCGCTTCCGCTACGCTATGCCCCTAAAGCAACGGAGTAGGTATCGTGACCTTGCCGCTGGAAGGCGTACGCGTGATCGAAGTTGGCCAGGCCCTGGCCGGGCCGCTGGCCGGTGTCCTGATGGCCGACATGGGCGCCGACGTGATCAAGATCGAGAAGCCCGACGGCGGCGACGATGCGCGCATCTGGGGCCCTCCATTCGGCCCGGATGGCGTGACCTCGCTCTACTTCTACGGCCAGAACCGCAACAAGCGGTCGGTTGCGCTCGACCTCAAGTCGACCGCCGACATCGAGAAGCTCCACAAGCTCTGCGAGACGGCCGACATCCTGATCCAAAACCTGCGGCCGGGGGTGGTCGACGAGATCGGCATCGGGCCCGAGGCGATGCTGACGCGCCATCCGCGCCTGATCTACTGCTCGATCTGGGCGTTCGGCTATCAGGGTCCGCTCAAGATGAAGCCGGGCTTCGATCCGCTGCTGCAGGCCTATGGCGGCATGATGTCGGTCACCGGCCGGGCGGAGGATCCGCCGACCTTCTGCGGCGCCTCGATCAACGACAAGGCGACCGGCATGTTCTGCACCATCGGCGCGCTGGCCGCCCTCAGGATGCGCGACAAGACCGGCAAGGGCTGCCTGGTCGACACCTCGCTGTTCGATTCGGCGGTCCACTGGGTCGAGGGCCAGGTCAATAACTACATGGCGAGCGGCGCCATCCCGCAGCGCCACGGCACGGGCGGTTCGGTGATCGTGCCCTACCAGACCTTCGACACCGCCGACGGCAAGCCGCTGTGCCTGGCGCCGGGCAACGATCGGCTATGGGCGCGTTGTGCGCAGGTGCTGGGCCATCCCGAATGGGCGACCGATCCCAAGTACGCCAAGAGCGCGGCGCGCGTGAAATACAAGGACGAGCTTTTACCGATGATCGCCCAGGCGATGGAGCGCAGGTCGCGCGCCGACTGGATCGAAGCCTTCGAGAACGCAGGCGTGCCCTGCGCGCCGGTCAACGACATCGGCGAGCTCGCCCGCACCGAGCAGTTCGCCGCCTCTGAGATCGTACAGGAGCTACCGGGCGGCGGGCCGAAGGTGGTCGGCCTGCCGATCACCTTCGACCGCGTGCGCCCGCGCTCGGCACGGCCGTCACCGAAGCTCGGCGAACATACGGACGAGGTGCTACGCGACCTGCCGTAGCGGCCCGCCGGAATAACGGATGAACGATGCATAGAACTAAAAGACACCTGAAGTTATCACAAAGAACGGCGGTTATCAAGAGCAAATAGTTTTTGCGTCCCAAAGAGGGGTATCGGACGCAAAAACTCATCGTGCAGGCAGTGCTGTCACTCGAACTGTCTTGCCGCCGAGAAGTCAGGCCGCCACCACCGGCTCACGCCCGACAATCGTCGTGCGATGCATGACGCGCCGCTCGTTGGGATCGTGCGGCGTGACGGCGTGCACGGTGCAGCGGTTGTCCCACATCAGCACGTCGTGCGGTTCCCATTCGTGCCGGTACATGTATTTCGGCTGGGCGGCGAATTCCGACAGCTCCTCGATCAGCCGACGCGCAGGCCCCGCCTCCATGCCCTCGACGGCATCATTGTAGATCGAGCTGATGTAGAGGCACTTGCGGCCCGTCACGGGGTGACTCCGCACCATGGGATGCCACACCGGCGGCATGGCGGCCTTCTCCGCGTCGGTCGGCGGCGGCGAGCCGACGAGCCGGCTCAGCATGCTGAAATCGTGCCGCGCCTTGCGGCCCTCGACCTGCTTGCGCAGGCTTTCCGGCAGCTCGTCGTAGACCATGTACATGTTGATGAACTGGGTGATGCCGCCAGTGCGGCTGATCTCGATGCCGTGCAGCAGCGAGCCCATGGAGGGCATCGGCCGATAGCTGGAGTCAGTGTGCCACTGGCGCGACGAGGAAAGCTGCTTCTGTCCCGGCTCGCTGGGCGGCAGCAGCCGGTTCTGCTCGTCGACATTGGACACCAGGAAGATTTCGCGGACGCCCTCGGAGCGCAGATGCAGCGAGGTCTGATGGAAAATCTCGGGCTCGCCGAAGTTGCGCGTGAAGTCGACGTGCTGCTGGTCGGTGACCTGCTGGTCGGGGAAGACCACGACCAGATGCTTCATCCACGCGTCGTGGACCTGCTTGATAGTCTCGGCATCGACAGGCTTGGTCATGTCGACGCCGTGG
>JAEZHS010000232.1 GCA_023436825.1 Pseudomonadota bacterium
TCGACGACGACCAGGCCGCGGTTGGGCAGGTTCAGGCCGTCGAGGATGCTGTAGCCGGAGACGGTGAAGATGCTCTGCATCCACGGCTTGCCGATGATCGTCTGCTCGACCTCCTCGATCGACTTCAGGGTGCGATTGGTCGAGGAAGCATCGGGCAATTGCACCTCGGCCATGAAGGCGCCCTGGTCCTCGTCGGGCAGGAAGCCCGACGGCACCAGGCGGCCGATGCCGCCGGTCGCCAGCGCAAATCCGCCGACCAGGATCAGCGCCATGAAGGTGCGCCGCGCGATCGGCGTCACCAGCCGGACGTAGCCGTCGCGGCTCTTGTCGATGCCGCCCTGCAGCCAGGCCATGAGGCCGCGCGGCTTGCCGCGATGGCGCAGGATCAGCGAGCACAGTGCCGGCGACAGCGACAGCGCGTTGATGGCCGAGATCACCATCGACACCGACACCGCGACCGCGAATTGCGAGTAGAGCTGGCCGGTGATGCCGGGGATGAAGGCCGTGGGGATGAACACCGACAGCAGCACCAGGGTGATGGCGATGATGGGCGCGGTGACCTGGCCCATTGCCTTCTCGGTCGCCTGGGCGGGCGTGAGGTCGGGCTCGTGCTCGAGGATGTGCTCGACCGCCTCGACGACGACGATGGCGTCGTGGACCACGCTGCCGATCGCCAGCACCAGGGCCAGCAGCGAGATGGTATTGGCCGAGAAGCCGAGCGCCAGCATGACGGCGAAGGTGCCGACCAGCGCCACCGGCACGGCGATGATGGGGATCAGCGTGGCGCGGAAGTTGCCGAGGAAGATGAAGACAACGATCGCCACCAGCACGAAGGCCTCGATCAGCGTATGGATCACGCTCTCGATCGTGGCCTCGACGAACACCGTGGTGTCGTACATGACGTTGTAGGAGACGTCGTCGGGGAAGCGCGATTCGAGGTCCTTCAGCGCCTGGCGCACGCCCTGTGCGGTCGCCAGCGCATTGGCGCCGGGCAGCTGGTAGATCTGGATGCCGGCTGCCGGCTTGCCGTTGTAGCGCCCGATCGAATCCATGGTCTTGGCGCCGAGCTCGACGCGGGCGATGTCCTTGATGCGCACCAGGCCGCCGTCGGGCCGGGCCCGCACGACGATGTCCTCGAACTCGCCCGTGGTGATTAGGCGGCCCTGGGTGGTGATGTTGAGCTGGAAGCCGACATCGTCGATCAGCGGTGCCGCGCCGACCAGGCCGACCGCGGCCTGCACGTTCTGCGCCCGCACGGCCTTGACCACGTCATCGGCCGTGATGTCGAGGCTCGACATGCGGTCGAGGTTGAGCCAGATGCGCATCGAGTAATCGAGCGGGCCGAACAGCGTGGCGTCGCCCACGCCCGGCACGCGGCGCAGGGTGTCGAGCAGCGTGATGGTGGCGAAGTTGCTGAGGAACAGCCCGTCGCGGCTGCCCTTGGGCGAATAGACCGCGACGACCTGCAAGAGCGACGACGATTGCTTCTTGGTGGTGACGCCCAGCTGCTGGACCTCGGGCGGCAGCAGCGCCAGCACGGCGTTGACGCGGTTGGTGACGTTGACGGTGTTGAGATCGGGGTCGGAGCCGACGGCGAAGCTCACGGTCAGCGCATAGCTGCCGTCGCCGCCCGACGTCGACTTCATGTAGAGCATCTTCTCGACGCCGTTGACCTGGCCCTCGATGACCTGCGCCACGCTCTCCTCGACGGCCTGGGCTGAGGCGCCGGGATAAGTGGCGGTGACGCGCACCTGCGGCGGCACGATGTCGGGGAATTGCGCCACCGGCAGTACGGTCATGGCCAGCAGGCCGGCGATGGTGATGACCGTCGAGACGACGAAGGCCAGCCGCGGCCGGCGGATGAACAGCGACGAGATGGTCATGGCACTACTTCTTGCGTGCTACTGCTTGGGCTGGGCCGGCGCCGGGCTCGGCGCTACCGTCATGCCGTCACGGATGCGCTGCTGGCCCTGGATGACGACCTTCTCGCCTTCCTTGAGCCCCTCCGTCACGACCAGCTGGCCGCTGCGCACGATACCGGTCTTGACGCGGCGCAGGTGCACCACGTTCTTGTCGTCGACGACGAAGAGATAGGGTCCGCTCTGGTCGAGGGCGACCGCCTGCTGGGGCACCGTCACGACCTTCTGCGGCTTGCTCTCCTCGAGGATGACGCGGACGGTCTGGCCGTCGGTCAAAAGATTGTCCTTGTTGTCGAAGGTCGCGCGCACGATCTGGCCGTCGGTCTTGGGATCGACTGTGATGTCGATGAAGTCGAGCTTCCCCTTCTCCTGGTAGATGCTGCCGTCGGCGAGCTTCAGCCGCACCTGCGGCGGATCGCCGATCTGGGCGTCGCGCTTGGCCTCCAGCAGCTCGCGCTGGGTCACCGGGAAGAGCACGCGGATGGGGCTCTCGCTCACCACCGTCGCCAGCACGCCCGAGTCGGGCCCGACAAGGTTGCCGGGCGACACTGCGGCGCGGCCGATGCGGCCGGCGATCGGCGACCTGATGGTGGTATAGGAGAGCTGGATCTCGGCGTCGCGCAGCTGCGCCTTGGCGTCCTCGAGGTTCGCCTTGGCCTGGAGCTGCTCGCTGAGGCGTTGGTCGTAGGTCTGCTTGGTGCCGGTGTTAGTGCGCAGCAACTCGGTGGCGCGCTGGAGCTGCAGGTCGGCGTTGGTCAGCGCCGCCTGCATGGAGTCGCGCTGGGCCAGCTTCTGGTCGACCGCGGCCTGGTAGGTCTCCGGCTCGATGGTGAAGACGACCTCGTCCTTCTTCACCATATCGCCGTCGTTGAACTTGCGCTCGCCGAGGAAGCCTTTGACGCGGGCGCGCAGCTCGACCTTGTCGACCGCAGCGGCACGGCCGATGAATTCGGCCTGCTCGGCGATCGGCGTCAGCTCGGCTGGCTGGACCAGAACGGCCGGCGGCGGCGCGGCTTGCTGTGCGAAGCTGCCGGTGGCGAAAGCTGTGACCATACAGGCCGCGACGAGCGCTGCGAGGGTTGAGCGCTGTTCGATCATTGTCTTCGTCCCTGCCCGTAGTAACCTATGAACACTGCCTTAATTCGACAAAGCGGTCACGGCCTTTCCGGCCGACGGGCGGCAGCGAAGAAAGGAGCTGCAGTGATCGTGTTGCGATGGGTTGTTCTCGTACTGTCGCTGGCGCTCGCCGTCCAGTCGCCGGACGCCGCGGGCCAGGGCCGCAGCAGCTTCGCCAACCCTGCCGAGTACGATAATTTCCAGGCGGCGCTCAAGACGCAGGATCCGGCCAGGCGTGCGACGGCGATGGAGGTCTTCGCCGCCTGGTACCCCGGCAGCGTCCTGCGCACCGAATCGCTGGAGCATGCGATGGCCTCCTGGATGGCGGCCAAGGATCCGGCCAAGGCCGACTTCGTCGCGGGCAAGCTCCTGCAGATCGATCCCGACAACGTCCATGCGCTGGCGCACCGCGTTTACGCCGCGCGTGCACGCGCCGTGCAGGGGGACAAGGCGGCCATCGAGGCCATGGTGGCCGGTGCCGAGCGCGGCGTCGCTGCATTGGCCAAGTGGCAGAAGCCGAGCTCGCTCGACGACGCCACCTTCGGCCGCGCCAAGGAGCAGATGAGCGCCGTGTTCAACGGCGCGCTGGGC
>JAEZHS010000242.1 GCA_023436825.1 Pseudomonadota bacterium
GCGACGACGACCAGCGCCACGGTGGCGAGCGTGCCGCCGACGAACGAACCGATGGCCGCGATGCCCAGCGCCGACCCGGCCCGGCCCTGGCGCGCCATCTGGTGGCCGTCGATGCAGGTGATGACCGAGGCGGCCTCGCCGGGCACGTTGATCAGCACCGACGTGATGGTGCCGCCGTACATGGCGCCATAGTAGATGGCGCTCAGCATGATGATGGCGCCGGTAGGGTCGAGGCTGAACGTCAGCGGGATCAGGATCGCCGTGCCGGCAGCGGGCCCGAGGCCCGGCAGCACGCCGATCAGCGTGCCCAGCGTGCAGCCGACCAGGGCATAGAGGAGGTACTGCCAGGACAATGCCGCGGCAAAGCCCGACAGAAGATAGCCGAGGGATTCCATGATCTAGATCCCGAACTGGCCGACCGGCAGGAGCACGTCCAGCCAGGTGGTGAAGACGTAGTAGACGCCGAAGCTGCCCAGTGCGGAGAAGACGGCGATCACCCACCACCGCCGATCGCCCAGGGCGATCACGAGTGCGGCGTTGAACACGAGCATGGAGATCCGGAAGCCCACGTATTCCATCACCAGCGTGACCGCCGCCAGCAGCAGCACGATGGCAAGCCAACGCGTCGCCCCGGGACCGTGGGGCAGGATCCGCGTCTCACTGTCGGACGGATCGGCCGCTTCGCGAAACGTCGAGACCAGCAGCGCGACGGCGAGCATCGTGCCGATCAGGGCCAGCCAGAACGGAAAGAAGCCCGGGCCGGGACCCAGGCGATCGGTCAACGGCAGCAGCAGCGATTGCCATATCGCGAACAGACAGAAGACCAGCATGGCGCCGGTCGCAACAAGCCGACCTTGGCGCATGCCCGGTGGCCCTCCCAGTTTTCTTTTGCTCTTCTGGCGGGCAGCATAGAGCCAAATCGGCATCGGATGAAAGATCAGGAGGAAGCATGAACAGGCTTGACGGCAAGGTTGCGTTCCTGTCGGGCGCGGCGCGCGGCATCGGCGGCGCCACGGCCAAGTTGATGGCGCAGGCCGGCGCCAAGGTGGCAATCGGCGACGTGCTCGATGAGCGCGGCCGGCAGACGGCGAAGGAGATCGAGGCGGCGGGCGGGCAGGCTCTCTACGTTTCGCTCGACGTCACGAACGAGGCGAGCTGGGCGGCCGCGATGGATGCCACGGTCAAGAAGTTCGGCAAGCTCGACGTGCTGGTGAACAACGCCGGCGTCTTCAACGGCAAGGGTGTCGAAGACGCCACGCTCGATGAATGGAACAAGCTCGTCGCCGTCAATCTGACCGGTGTCGTGCTGGGCACGCGCACGGCGCTGCCGCATCTCAAGCAGAGCGGACCGAAGAGTCCGCACGGCGCCGCCATCGTCAACCTCGCGTCGATCGCCGGGCTCGTCGGCTCCCAGCTCGACCCGCTCTATTCGCTGACCAAGGGCGGCGTCACATTGTTCACCAAGTCGACGGCGCTGGAGTTCGGCCGCAAGGGCTACAAGATCCGCGTCAACTCGATCCATCCCGGCTTGATCGAGACCGACATGGGCCAGCAGACCTTCGCCATGCGCGCCCGCCAGCAGGGCACCAACGACACCGAAAAGGCGCGCCAGACCACGCTCGCCCTGCACCCGATCGGCCGGCTCGGCGTCGCCGACGATATTGCCAAGGGCATCGTGTTCCTCGCATCGGACGATGCGGGCTTCATGACCGGAGCGGGCCTCGTCGTCGATGGTGGCTGGACCGCCCACTGAGCAGCCGACTTGAACGCTCTCGCCATCTCGCTGCTCGCCGCCCTGCTGATGCTGGGCGGCGCCTGTGCGGGTGTTCTGCTGCGCCGCAGGCTTCCTCATCATCATCTGAACGAGCATTCGAAGGACGTGGTGCGGCTCGGTGCGAGCCTGGTCGGCACGATCACGGCGCTGCTGCTCGGCCTGCTGATCACATCCGCCAAGACTTCTTACGAGACGCAGCGCAGCGAGGTGAGGCAGATCGCCTCCAAGCTCGTGCTGCTGGACAACCAGCTGAAGCGCTACGGGCCCGAGGCCGACGCGGCCCGCGAGGCGCAGCGCCGGGCGATGGCGCCGCTGATCGCCCGCATCTGGGGCGAACGCGCCATCCGCTCGGAAGCGGGAGCTCCCTACCAGCCGAGCGTCGAGGGCGATCTGGTCTATGAGGCCGTCGAAGCGCTGAACCCGCAGAACGACATCCAGCGAAACCTCAAGTTTCACGCCCTGTCGACCCTCGCGAGCATCACCGAAATCCGCGTGCGCCTGTTCGAGGAAGCGGAGGCCGCGATGCCGAAGACCCTGGTTGCCATCGTCATCCTCTGGCTGATCCTCCTGTTCGCGAGCTTCACGCTGTTCTCGCCGATCAATCCCACCGGCGCCGTCGTCCTGGCAGTCATCGCCGTTTCGGCATCGGCCGCGATCTTCCTGATCCTGGAGCTGGACCAGCCGTTCGCCGGGTTGCTGAAGATCTCGTCTGAACCGCTGCGCAACGCGCTGGGGGCGCTCGGTCCCTGAGGGCTGGAAGCTCGCGGTCCGGAAGACCATGAGCGCCCCGGCTAGAAGATTCCCGCCGCCAGCCCCGCTGCCATGGCTGCGCCCAGCTCCTCGCATTGCTCGACGAAGGCGGGCTGCCAGGGGCCCCGGCAGATCAGCGGCTCCTGGACCAGGCGCCAGCGCAGGCCGGTGAGGATGGTCTCGACGCCGCGGCGCGTGCCGGTGCCGTCGCTGCCGGCGCGGATGTAGAGGGCTGCCGGCAGCCCCTGCGTCTTCTCGAGCAGCGGATTGTAGGAACGGTCGAAAAAATCCTTCAGCGCGCCGCTCATGTAGCCGAGGTTCTCCGTCGTGCCCAGGATGACGGCTTGCGCGGCCAGCACGTCGTCGGGTCCGGCCTGAAGGGGCGCCACGACCCTCACGTCGATACCCGTTTCGCCCAGCGCGCCGCGCTCCACGGCCGCACGCAGGGAGAGGGTGTTCTCCGACGGTGCGTGCGCCACAATGAGCAGCCTTTTCGACATGGGAGGGGTTTTACCCCGTATCGCATCGACATGCTCAAGAAACTCCTGATCGCCAATCGTGGCGAGATCGCCATCCGCATCGCCCAGGCCGCCGCCGAGCTCGGCATTGCCACCGTCGGCCTTCATTCCGAGGATGATTCGACGTCACTGCATATCCGGCGCGTCGACGAGGTTGTCGCGCTGAAGGGCCGGGGAGCCGCCGCCTATCTCGACATCGCCTCGGTGATCGCCGCTGCAAAGAAGGCGGGCTGCGACGCCGTGCATCCGGGCTACGGATTCCTGTCTGAGAACGCGGACTTCGCGCAAGCCTGCGCGGAGGCGAAGATCACCTTCGTCGGTCCGACGCCCGAGCAGCTGAGACTGTTCGGCGACAAGGCGCGCGCCCGAGCCCAGGCGCAGAAGAGCAAGGTGCCGGTCCTGCCCGGCACCGGCGTCGTCGACCTCGCCGGTGCCGCGGCGTTCTTCAAGAAGCACTCAAAGTCCGGTATCGCCCTGAAGGCGATCGCCGGAGGTGGTGGCCGCGGCATGCGCCTGATCAAGGAAGAGGGCGAGCTCGCGGACGCCTTCGCCCGCGCCGGAGCGGAGGCCAGGTCGGCGTTCGGCAACGGCGATCTCTATGCCGAGCGCTTGGTCGGTCGCGCACGCCACATCGAGGTCCAGATCGTGGGCGACGGCAAGGGCGGCATCGTCGCCCTGGGCGAGCGCGAATGCACCCTGCAGCGCCGCAGCCAGAAGATCGTCGAACTGGCGCCCAGCCCCAACCTCGCGCCGGCGGTCGCCAAGAAGATCGTCGCCGCCGCCGTCGCCATGGCCAAGGCCGTGAAGTATCGCAGCCTCGGCACCTTCGAGTTCCTGGTCGATGGCGATGAGTTCTTCTTCATCGAAGCCAACCCGCGCCTGCAGGTCGAGCACACGGTCACCGAAGAGGTATGGGGCGTCGACCTGGTGAAGACCCAGCTTCGGCTGGCGGGCGGCGTTGCCCTGGCCAAGACCGGCATCGCGGACGCCAGGCCGCGCGGCCACGCCATCCAGCTTCGCATCAACATGGAGACCATGACGGCGGACGGCTCCGCCAAGCCGGGCGGCGGCACGCTCACGGTGTTCGAGCCGCCCTCGGGGCCGGGCGTGCGGGTCGACACCTATGGCTATGCCGGCTATCGAACAAATCCCAACTTCGACTCGCTGTTGGCCAAGCTGATCGTGCACAGCCCCTCGCCCGACTTTGCCGATGCGCTGGCGAGAGCTGAGCGCGCACTGGCGGCGTTCCGCCTCGACGGCGCGCCCAGCAACATTGCCTTCCTGCGCGCCTTGTTGGCGCACAAGGATTTCCGCGCCGACAAGGTGCATACGCGCTTCGTCGATGAGCAGGCCAAGGCGCTGATCGACGCCGCGGCGCAGCTGCAGCCGGGCCTCTACTTCCAGGCGACTGCCGCGCCGGCCTCGGGCAATCGCCAGGCGGGCGCGAAGGTTGATGCCGTCGATCCGCTGGCCGTGCTGGCCTTCGGCAAGACGCAGCAGCAGGCCGAGCCGCAGGCGCCGGCCGATGCGCCGGAAGGCACGGTGCCGGTTCCTGCGCCGATGCAGGGCACGGTCGTCAGCATTTCGGTCAGGGAAGGCGATGCCGTCGCCGCCGGCCAGCCGTTGCTGGTCATGGATGCCATGAAGATGCAGCATGAGATCCGCAGCCCGGCGCGCGGCTATGTGCGGCGGATCGCGGTCGAGGCCGGCGAGACGATCTACGAGGGCCACGCTCTGCTGTTCGTAGAGGAGGCCGACGTCGAGGTGAAGGGCACGGTGGCCGAGGCCCAGATCGACCTTGACTATATCCGTCCCGATCTTGCCGAGTATTTCGAACGCCGCGCCATGACGCTCGACGACAGGCGGCCCGAATCGGTGGCGCGCCGGCGCAGGACCAACCAGCGCACGGCACGGCAGAACCTCGACGACCTGGTCGATCCCGGCAGCTTCGTCGAATGGGGCGCCTTCGCCATCGCGAGCCAGCGCACGCGGCGGACGCAGGAGGACCTGATCGAGAAGACGCCGGCCGACGGATTGATAACCGGCATCGGCCGCGTCAACGGCTCGCTGTTCGGCCCCGAGAGGAGCCGGGTCGCGATCGCCCATTACGACTACACCGTGCTGGCGGGCACCCAGGGCAAGACCAACCATCACAAGAAGGACCGGCTGTTCGAGATCGTCGAGGAGCAGCGCCTGCCGCTGGTGTTCTTCACCGAGGGCGGCGGCGGCCGGCCGGGCGACGTCGACGTGCAGTCGGTGGCCGGCCTCAACACCATGGCGTTCCACATCTTCGGGCGGCTGAGCGGTTCCTCGCCGCTGGTCGGCATCAATTCCGGCCGCTGCTTCGCCGGCAACGCGGCGATCCTGGGCTGCTGCGACGTGGTCATCGCGACGAAGAACTCGTCGATCGGCATGGGCGGTCCGGCGATGATCGAGGGCGGCAATCTCGGCGTGTTCGCGCCCGAGGAAGTGGGACCGATGAGCGTGCAGGTCCCCAACGGCATGGTCGACATCGCCGTCGAGGACGAGGCCGAGGCGGTTTCCGTCGCCAAGAAGTACCTGTCGTACTTCCAGGGTGCGCTGCCGGAGTGGCGAGCGGCCGACCAGCGGCTGCTGCGTCGCGCCATCCCGGAGAACCGGCTGCGCGTCTACGACGTGCGCTCGGTCATCGAGACCCTGTGCGACGAAGGTTCGGTGCTGGAACTGCGCCGCGCCTTCGGGCCCGGCATGGTGACGGCGCTGGCGCGCATCGAGGGCAAGCCGTTCGGCATCGTCGCCAACAATCCGACGCACCTCGCCGGGGCGATCGATTCGGACGGCTCGGACAAGGCGGCGCGCTTCCTGCAGCTCTGCGATGCCTTCGACCTGCCCGTGCTGTTCCTGTGCGACACGCCGGGCATGATGGTCGGGCCCGAGGTCGAGAAGACGGCGCTGGTACGCCATTGCTCGCGACTGTTCGTGACCGGCGCCAATCTCGGCGTGCCGTTCGGCACCATCGTGCTGCGCAAGGCCTATGGGCTGGGCGCCCAGGCGATGGCCGGCGGCTCGTTCCACGCCGGCACCTTCGCCATCTCCTGGCCGACCGGAGAGTTCGGCGGCATGGGGCTCGAGGGCGCCGTGAAGCTCGGCTATCGCAAGGAGCTCGAAGCCGTCGCCGATCCGGCCGAGCGGCGCGCGCTGTTCGACAAGATGGTGGCCGCCGCCTACGCGCGCGGCAAGGCGCTCAGCACCGCGACGTACTTCGAGGTCGACGAGGTGATCGATCCTGCCGATTCACGCCGCTGGGTGTCGACGGCCCTGCTCGACGCCCCGCCGCGGCCGCGCAACCCGCACAAGAAGCGGCCGAATATCGATACGTGGTGAGGCGAAAAGCTTGCCTCCCTGCGC
>JAEZHS010000250.1 GCA_023436825.1 Pseudomonadota bacterium
CCCGCAGGAGGTCGCTGACCTCGTGGGCAAGCTGCAGCAGGCCAAGAAGCGCTCGGTTCTGCTGTTCGTCGAACGCCAGGGCGATCCCCGGTTCGCAGCGCTCAGGCTGACGAAGTAATCGCCCTCATGTTCCTCTCCCCCAGCTAGGGGGAGGAACATGAAGGCTCAGGCGACCTTCACCACCAGCTTGCCGAAGTTCTCGCCGCGCAGCAGGCCCATGAAAGCTTCCGGTGCGCGGGCGAGGCCGTCGACAATAGTCTCGCGGCTCTTGATCTTGCCTTCTTTCACCAGGGCGCCGACGTCGTTCACGAAGTCGCCCATCAGGGCCACGTGGTCGGAGACGATGAAGCCCTGCAGGGTGAGCCTGCGCTGGACGATGGTGAACATCTTGGCCGGACCCGCCATCGGCGTCTTGTCCTGGTACTCCGAGATCGCGCCGCAGAAGGCGACGCGGCCGAAATTGTTCAGCCGTTCGAACACGGCGTGGAAGATCCGGCCACCGACATTCTCGAAGTCGGCATCGATGCCCTGCGGGCAGAGCTTGTCGAGCACCGCCCCGACATCGTGCTCGGTCTTGTGGTTGAAGCAGGCGTCGTAGCCCGCCTCGCGCACCGCCCAAGCGCACTTGTCCTCGCCGCCGGCGCAGCCCACGACCTTGGCGCCGGCGAGCTTGGCGAGCTGGCCCGCCACCTGGCCGACCGCGCCGGTGGCCGCCGACACGAACACCGTCTCGCCGGCCTTGGGCTTGCAGATGTGGCGGATGCCGTACCAGGCGGTGAAGGAGGGCATGCCCAGCACGCCGAGGTGGGCCGAGAGCGGCGCGAGCGCAGGATCGATCTTGCGCAGGCCCTTGCCGTCATGGAGCGTGTGGCTCGCCCAGTTCAGCATGCCGATCACCGTGTCGCCCTTGGCGAAGCGCGGGTTCTTCGACTCGACCACCTCGCCGACCGAGCCGCCGGTCAACGGCTTGTCGAGCTCGAAGGGCGGCGTGTAGGAGCGCAGCTCGGTCATGCGCGGCCGCATGTAGGGATCGAGCGACAAGAAGCGTGAGCGCACCAGCACCTCGCCCTCGGCCGGCGCCGGCAGGTCCACCTTCTCCTCGCGGAAACAGTCGGCGGTCACGTCGCCCGCCGGACGCTTGGCGAGCACGATCTGGACGGCGTCGGTCATGGGTCGGTCCTTTCGACGAAATCGCTGCGGCGGTAGCCCTGCAGATAGAGCAGTGCGGTGAGATCGCCATGGTCGATGCGCGCGGCCACCTCGGCCGCCACCGCGGGCTTGGCATGGAAGGCGACGCCAAGGCCTGCCGCCCTCAGCATCGGCAGGTCGTTGGCGCCGTCACCCACCGTCACGGCGTCAGCCGGCGAGAGCCCATGCTCGGCCGCCAGGCGCTGCAGGGCGGCAAGCTTGGCCTCCTTGCCGAGGATCGGCAGATCGACCGTGCCGGCGAGCGTGCGGCCGTCATGCTGCAGGCCATTGGCGGCATGGGAATCGAAGGCCAATGCCTTGTGCACCATGGCGGTGAAATGGGTGAAGCCGCCCGACACCAAGGCGCAATGGCCGCCGTGCTTCTTCATGGTGGCGACCAGTGTCGCGCCGCCAGACGTGTAGCGGATGCGCTTGGCCGCCTCGTCGAGCTTGGCCACGTCGAGGCCCTTCAGCAGCGCGACACGCTCGTTCAAGGCGCCGGCGAAGTCGATCTCGCCGTTCATCGCCCGCGTCGTGATGCCGGCGATCTTCTCGCGCAGCCCCAGGAACTCGGCCAGCTCGTCCAGCATCTCGTTCTCGATCATGGTCGATTCCATGTCGGCCACGAGCAGCTTCTTGCGCCGGCCCGTCGACGGTACGACCACCGCATCGATTGCGGTCATGGCGACCGGCCGCGCCTCGCCGTCGAAGGGAATGTCGCAGGCGATCTCCGGCGCCAGCCACTGGGGCGTGCCGACGGTGGCGCCCTGCGCCTGCAGCACGGCAACGGCGTTCCTGATGGCGCCATCGTTGAGCGCAGGATGGGCTGCGCTGGAGATCAGGACGAGGACGTTTTTCACGGCAGGTTAATCGCTCATTTACAATCGCGGGCCAAGCGGGTCATTTCGCCGGCCATGGAACAGCGCGTCCTCGTCATCACCGGCCCGACGGCCAGCGGCAAGTCGGCGCTGGCGCTTGCGGTCGCCGAGCGGCAGCGCGGCACGGTGATCAATGCCGACGCCATGCAGACCTACGACGCCTTTCCGATCCTGACGGCACAGCCGACGGCGGAGGAGCGGCAGCGCGTGCCGCACGCGCTCTACGGGTTGCTGCCGCTCAGCGAGACCCTGTCGGCGGCGCGCTGGCGCGACCTCGCCTCGGCCGAGATCGAACGCTGCTTCGCGATGGGACGCATGCCCGTGCTGTGCGGCGGCTCGGGCCTCTATCTCCGGACGCTGATGCAGGGGATCGCCGCCATCCCCGACATTCCGGCAGGCTTGCGCGACCAGGCCAATGCCGACTGGAACATGATGGGTGCCGAGGCTTTTCGCGCGCGGCTGGCGGACAAGGATCCGGCAATCGTCGAACGGCTGAAGCCCGGCGATCGCCAGCGCCATGTCCGCGCCTGGGAAGTGTGGCGGGCGACCGGCCGGCCGCTCAGCGCCTGGCAGAAGGGCGAGGGGCGGCCGCCGCCCTGGCGCTTCACCACCGTCCTGCTCGCGCCGGAGCGCGGCCGGCTCAGGGCGCGCATCGAGACGCGCTTCGACACCATGCTGAAGGCGGGCGTGCTCGACGAGGTGCGGGCCGTGTTCGATCGCCAGCCCGACCCGCGCTGGCCGGGCCTCAAGGCGCACGGCGCGCCGGAGCTGTTCGCACACCTCCGCGGCGAGCTGACGCTGGAGGAGGCGCGCCGGATCGGCATCGACCACACTCGCCAATATGCCAAGCGCCAGATGACGTGGTTTCGCCATCAGATGGCACCAGATGTGGTAGTCGATCCGTCGACTGACCTGGGTTTGGAGCAAACTGAGAAATTATTGACCAAAACCGAGCCCTGAAACTTTACGTTTCGTGCGATTTAGGTTGATTCATCCCGACCCGGTCTATACTTTCCGCGCCGCCGCAAAACCCCCGTTTTGCGGCACATTTGTCAGAGAGGAGACCCGTGTCATGAAGCCCGAGGAGTCCGCCACGACTGGCGCCGATCTGCTGGTGAAAGCCCTGATCGACGAGGAAGTCGAGGTCGTCTTCGGCTATCCCGGCGGCGCGGTCCTTCCGATC
>JAEZHS010000286.1 GCA_023436825.1 Pseudomonadota bacterium
TCCCCGCGCGCCTCATGATCATGAGCGCGCGAGACGCGCGCGGTCCGGAAGACGAAGACTTGAGCGGGCCTGGAGGCCAGCGGTCCGCCAAGAAGCCATGATGCGCTTCTTCTTCTACGGAACGCTGCTCGATCCCGACGTCATGGCGCTGGTGATCGGCCGCCGCCTGCCGCCATCGGCCTTCATACCGGCGATCCTGCCCGGCCATTCGCGACGCCGGGCAAAGGGCGCGACCTATCCCGTCGTGGTACGCGATGCAGCCGACCGGGTGCGGGGCGTGGTGGTCGGTGGCCTCACGTCGCGCGACGTGGCGCGGCTCGCGGCCTATGAGGGGCCGGGCTACCGGATCGCGCGGCTGAAGGTGCGGATCGGCGGCGCGCTCGCGACGGTGTCGGTATTCGAGCCGGTGGTGGCGCGCCTGCAGCCGTCGACTTCGCCGTGGGATTACGCGCTATGGAAGGGCCGGCACAAGCGGCCCTTCGTCGGTCGGCTGAGGCGGGCGTTCAGCGCCCAGACCGTCCAGATCTAGCGGGCGTTGGGTGTATTCCAGGCCGTCACCTGGATCGCCGAGCAGTAGATCTTCTTCTTCTCCAGCCGCTTGCAGCCGTCGACGGCCTGCGCCTGGGAGAGGTTGGTGAGGCGGGCACGATGGAAGGTCTTGTTGGCCATCTGCACCTCGTCGATGCTCGCCGACGCCGTCAGCCGCTGATTCTCGGCCAGGGCCATGGAGGCGCGCCCGAGCGCGAGCTGGGCCGCTTCTGCATCGTTGAACGAGCCGACCTGAATCACCCAGCTGCCGATCGACGGACCGTTCGGCGCGGCGCTGCCTTCGCCGGACGGCGGCGCGGCGGGACCGGCGACGCGCTGTTCGGTCTGAGGGGCGGACGCCGGCGGCGGGGCGGCGGCGGTGAAGCCGGCCAGTGGCGGCGCATGCGCTGCGAGCCGCGGCGTGCTCTCGGGAAGGACTAGGCTGGGATCGAAATTGGCAGCCGTGTAACGAGCCGACGGCGGTTTGCGGATGTTCGTCCAGGCCGACAGGCGCATGGTCGATGCCGTGGCGAAACCCTGGTCCATGAGCATGGCCATCATGCGGTCACGCTGGCCGGCGCTGTTGCCCCCCATGACCACGCCGATCAGACGGCGGTTGTCGCGTACGGCCGACATCACGAGGTTGAAGCCCGAGGCGTTGGTGTAACCGGTCTTCAGGCCATCGGCGCCTTCGTACGAGCCGAGCATGCGGTTGTGGTTCTCGAGCGTGCGGCCGCGATAGGGCCAGCTCTGCACCGAGAACACCGGGTAGTAGTGCGGGAAGTCGCGCATCAGCGCGTAGGCCAGCCGCGCCATGTCGCGGGCCGTCGTGACCTGCTCGCGGTTGGGCAGGCCGGAGGCGTTGCGGAACACCGTCTGCGACATCCCGAGCTGACGGGCCTTGCTGGTCATCATCGCAGCGAAGCTGGCTTCGTCGCCGCCCAGCGCTTCGGCCAGCACCATGGCCGCGTCGTTTGCCGAGCGTGTCACCAGCGCCATCGTCGCGTCGCGCACACTCACTGTGCCGCCCGGCGGCAGGCCCATCTTGGTCGGCGGCGCATTGAGCGCGCTGACCGACACCGGCAAGGCATCCCCCAGCGACAGGCGGCCCGAGTCGAGCGCCGAGAAGGTGAGGTAGATCGTCATCAGCTTGGTGAGCGACGCCGGATGGCGAAGCTGGTCGGGCTGATCGGACGAGAGCTCGCGCCCGCTGGTGGCATCGAGGATGATGTAGGCGTCGCGGCCGTCGACCGCGGGATTGGCCACCCAGCTCGAGGCAGCGGCAGCCGGCCGGACCGCTTTGGCCTTGGCCTTGCTGGTCGGCGCGGCACGTTTCACCGGCGGCGATTGCGCGTTGGCATCGCCCGGCAGGAGCGCGGCAACAAGGAGGAACGCTGCGGCAAGCAGGGAGAGACCGGCCGCGATGCGACGGAGAGGGGCTGTCATCGCAATTACGCCATTACCAAAGTCTATATTTTTGTGCCCAAGCAAGGGCTTAGAGGCAGTTCCTCGACAATACTCAAATTTGTGGGGTTATGCAACTTCTTAGCCGCCGCCTTGATGCCCAACTTAGCCCCAAGATTGCCCTCGTCCTAAGACGGAGTGTCGCGATGAAATGGATGTCTGTCGCCGCGTTCGGGCTCGCCTTGATGGCGCCGCCGATGGCCTCAGCCCAGCGACCCGATCGCTATGTCGATCCGCCGATCGTGCGCAGCTTCAACTGGTTCGCCTATGTCGGCGGCGACGATATCCGTGCCAATTGCGGCAAGGACGGGCGCAACCGCATGCGCCTGATCTACAATGCGATCTATTCCGAGCAGGTTCGGACCTACGAGCTCTTCCTGCAGCCGGACGGAACGACGGGCCTTGGCATCGGCGTACTGGCCGATCAGGGCGTTGTGTCGAACCTCCTGATGTTCAATGGCGGCGACGCCCTGAAGCCATGGAGCATGCAACGCGGCGAGCGGATCCTGAATGCCGGCGAGACGCGTGAGCTGATGGCGCTGTTCCAGGCGAGCGCCGCCTTCGGCCCGCCGCGCGACGGCCAGCGCCTGCCGGACGTCGACTTCTGGTGGACGGTCGCTTCGTGCCGCGACGGCGTCTGGGGCTTCCAGGCCTATCACTATCCGACGGATGGCTTCGCCAACGTGAAGTTCGCCCAGAAGCTCTTCTCGTTCGATACCGTGCCGGTGCCGGTCAACCCGCCGCGCAAGCTGGTGCCGGCGGAGCTGCGGCGCGATCCCAACGCGCCGGTCAATCACATGAAAGCCAATCAGTGGACCCTCACCGTTGGCAAGGATGGGCTTCGGCCGAGATAGCCATTTCCGGCTTTATGGCTATTTGCCGGCTGGCTGCATTCGGGCGGGTACTCGATGCAGAGTGTTGCTCCGCGGTCGCTGTGGGCGACCGGTTGCGGGCCGAGGTAGCGGAATCCCCGGGTGTCCCTATATAATTACGATGGTTCGGCTTTCTTTGGGGACTGTGATCCGGACAATGGCTTCTCTGCGTATCGACTGCGAATGGCGCCTTGACGGCGACCGGCTGGGTGGGCCCAACGAACCGCCCGGCGGTCCGCCGCAGCCGCCGCCGCGTCGCGACGAGGGAGAGGGCGACGGTGAAGGCCGCAGTGGGGCGCTGACGCTCACTCGGACTCGCACGAAGAAGCCGTCGATGTACAAGGTATTGATGCTGAACGACGATTACACGCCGATGGAGTTCGTCGTCGATGTCCTGCAGCACATTTTCCAGAAGAACCGCGAAGAAGCCACCAAGATCATGCTGCATGTCCACCAGAAGGGCGTTGGCGTGTGCGGCGTGTATACCTACGAGATCGCCGAGACCAAGGTGACACAGACGGTCGACTACGCCCGCAAGAACCAGCATCCTCTCCAGTGTACGCTGGAGAAGGAGTGAACCTGATCGAGAGTCGTACGTTGTTCCTTCAGTCGAGGTAGTTCGATGTCCATGCTGTCCAAGAACCTCGAGAGGTCCCTCCATCGCGCCTTCGGGCTCGCCGGAGAGCGTCGCCACGAATACGCGACCCTCGAGCACCTGCTCCTGGCGATGACCGAGGACGACGATGCAGTTCCCGTCCTCAAGGCCTGCGGCGTCGATATCGACCGCCTGCGCCACGATCTGGAAACCTTCATCGACAATCGTCTGAAGGGCATCATCACCCAGAATCCCAGCGAGCCGCTGCCGACCGCGGGTTTCCAGCGCGTCGTCCAGCGTGCCGCGGTCCACGTCCAGTCGTCCGGTCGCAAGGAGGTCACAGGCGCCAACGTGCTGGTGGCGTTGTTCTCGGAGCGCGACAGCCACGCCGTGTCGTTCCTCGAGAACCAGGGCATGACCCGGCTGGACGCCGTCGACTACATCAGCCACGGCAAGGCCAAGGTGCCGGGCCGCGCGCGCACCCGCCGCGTCCAGGGCTCCGAGGAGGAGAATGGCGGCGAGGCTGCGGTCAAGCAGGGCAACGAGGCGCTGGCGGCCTATTGCGTCGACCTCAACCAGAAGGCCCGCGAGGGCCGGGTCGATCCGCTGATCGGCCGCGAGCACGAGGTCGAGCGCACCATCCAGGTGCTGTGCCGCCGGACCAAGAACAACCCGCTCTATGTCGGTGAGCCCGGCGTCGGCAAGACGGCGATCGCCGAAGGCTTGGCGCGCAAGATCGTCGAGGGCGAGGTGCCCGAGGTGCTGAAGGAGTCGGTGATCTACGCGCTCGATATGGGCGCCCTGCTGGCTGGCACCCGCTACCGCGGCGACTTCGAGGAGCGGCTGAAGGCGGTGCTGTCGGAACTCAAGAAGAAGCCCAACTCGGTGCTGTTCATCGATGAGATCCACACCATCATCGGCGCCGGCGCGACGTCGGGCGGCTCGATGGATGCGTCGAACCTCTTGAAGCCTTCGTTGCAGTCGGGCGAGCTGCGCTGCATCGGCTCGACCACCTACAAGGAATACCGCAACTACTTCGAGAAGGATCGCGCCCTGGTCCGTCGCTTCCAGAAGATCGACGTGCCCGAGCCCTCGATCGCCGATGCGGTGGAGATCATGAAGGGCCTGAAGCCGGTCTACGAGAAGCATCACCACGTCACCTATACCGATGACGCCATCAAGGCCTCGGTCGAACTGGCGGCGCGCTACATCCACGACCGCAAGCTGCCCGACAAGTCGATCGACGTGATCGACGAGGTCGGCGCCGCCCAGATGCTGCGCACGCCCGACATGCGCAAGTCGACCATCGACGTGCCCGACATCGAGGAGATCGTCGCCAAGATCGCCCGCATCCCGCCCAAGAGCGTGTCCAAGGACGACACCGAGATGCTGCGCAACATCGACCGTGACCTGAAGACCGTGGTGTTCGGCCAGGAGCGTGCGATCGACCAGCTCTCCGCCGCGATCAAGCTTGCGCGCGCGGGCCTGCGCTCGCCGGAGAAGCCGATCGGCTCCTACCTGCTGGCCGGCCCGCCCGGCGTCGGCAAGACCGAGGTGACGCGCCAGCTCGCGCGCCTGCTCGGCCTCGAGCTGATCCGCTTCGACATGTCGGAGTACATGGAGCGGCACTCGGTCTCGCGCGTGTTCGGCGCGCCGCCGGGCTATGTCGGCTTCGACCAGGGTGGCCTGCTCACCGACCAGGTCAACCAGCATCCGCATTGCGTCATCCTGCTCGACGAGATCGAGAAGGCGCATCCCGACGTGTTCAACGTGCTGCTGCAGGTGATGGATTACGGCAAGCTCACCGACCACAACGGCCGGACGGTGGACTTCCGCAACGTCATCCTGTGCATGACCACGAACGCCGGTGCCGCCGACATCGCCAAGCCGGCGCTCGGCTTCGGCCGCGAGGCACGGCACGATGAGGATGACGACGCGATCAACCGGCTGTTCCAGCCGGAGTTCCGCAACCGTCTCGACGCCGTAATCAAGTTCGCCAACCTCGGCCCCGAGAGCATGGGCAAGGTGGTGGACAAGTTCGTGGCCGAGCTCGAGGTCCAGCTCGCCGACCGCAAGGTGTTCATCGAGCTTTCCGATGCCGCTCGCCGCTGGCTGGCGGAGAAGGGCTACGATCGCCTGTTCGGCGCCCGACCGCTTGCCCGCGTCATCCAGGAGCACCTCAAGAAGCCGTTGGCCGAGGAAGTGCTGTTCGGCAAGCTGTCGAACGGCGGCGGCACGGTGCGGGTCGACACCAAGGGCGAGGGCGCGGCCGCCGAGCTTGCCTTCACCTTCCTGCCGCCGGAGCGGGATGCCTTGCCGCCGGCCAATCAGGAGCCTGTGCTGGCTGAGTGAGGTTCTTCCGGCCGGTTTGGGTCGCGTTCCGGGCCGCGGTGATCGCCACCGCGGTCTTCTGGGTCATCCTGTTCGTCATCGAAAGCAGCGGCTGGGAGATGCCGATGGGCATCATCCAGCCGATCGTGTTTTTGATCCTGTTTTTCTTCGGCATGCTGCTCGTGCCAAGGCGCTGATCACGGGAGCCTCGGCCTGCTCATGATCTTCCGGACCGCGCGAGGACGCGCGCGGTCCGGAAGACGAAGAGCACCATCAATCTCCGGCGGCGATGTTTCGCTCGGAGGCGATGCCGGCGAACGTCTCGACCGTGCGATCGAACAGCTTGGCGAAGCCCGCACCGTCAAGGCCGACGGGATCGAAGCCGAGTTCTCGCAAACGCGCTGCGACGGCCGGGTCCTTCAACACGGCCAGCATCGCGGCATGGACCCGCGCCAGGATCGGATCAGGCGTACCTTTCGGCGCCAGCAGTCCCTGCCAAGTCGTCTGCACAAAGCCCGGTGCCACTGTTTCGGTCGCCGTGACGATATCCGGGAAAGCTGCGGGCCGCGCCTCGCTTGTCACCGCCAAGCCCACGAGATGGCCGGCGCGCGCCTGCTGGGCGCCGGCGGAGAAGGTCACCACGCCGGCGTCGATCGTCCCGGCCAGGAGATCCTGCAGCAGCGGGCCGCCGCCGCGGTAGGGCACATGGGTCACGCGCAGGTCGCCCGCCGCGCGCAGCAGCAGCTCGCTGGTGAGATGCTGCGAACTGCCGAGGCCGGGCACGCCGACATTGAGCTTGCCGGGCTGGGCTCTCGCCGCGGCGACGAAATCCCGGATCGACGTGATGCCCGACTTCGGATGAGTGAACACGCCCTGTGGCGCGGAGATCGCGAGCGTCACCGGCACGAAGGCCGGGCGCAGTGCGGGCGTACCGGCGAGCGGTAGGGCCTCGGTCGCGGCGAAAGTATCGTTCACCAGCGCAAGAGTGTAGCCGTCCGGCGAGGCGCGCGCCGCGCTCTGGGTGCCGACGCGGCCCGAGCCGCCGCCGATGTTCTCGATGACCACGCTTTGGCCGAGCTGGACCGCGAGCGGCGCCTGGATTGTCCGCCCGAACGTGTCGACGCCGCCGCCAGGCGGCCACGGCACGATGAGGCGAACGGCGCGCGAGGGGTAGATGTCCTGCGCGCGCACAACCGTCGGCGCGGCGAGGGCGGGAAAAGCGGCGATGAGCAGGCGTCGCTTGAGCATGGCTTTGTCTTTCGTGATGGAGTGGCGTTACCAGTCGCCGCCCAGCCCCAGCAGGCCGAGCGCCTCTCGGCGCAGGCGTAGCAATTCGGGATGGTCGCGATGGCGCGGGAAGGGCAGCTCTACGGCGAGGTCGGCGCGCACCCGCGCCGGCCGGTCGCTGAAGACGATGACGCGGTTGGCGAGCAGCAGCGCCTCCTCGACGTCATGGGTCACCATGAGGACGGTGAAGCCGCGGGCCTGCCACAGCCGTGTCAGCTCGCCCTGCATGGCGAGCCGTGTCAGGCTGTCGAGCTTGCCCAGCGGCTCGTCGAGGATCAGCAGGCGCGGATCGTTGACCAGCGCGCGGGCGAGAGAAGCGCGCTGCGCCATGCCGCCCGAAAGCTGGTGCGGGAAGGCCTTGGCGAATTTGTCCAGGCCGACCAGCGCGAGCGCCGCATCGACGCGATGCTTGTGCTGCTTCAGGAGGCCGCGTGTCTCCAGGCCAAGCGACGCATTGCGCCAGACGGTCCGCCAGGGATAGAGGGTCGGATCCTGGAACACCACGACACGCGATGGATCGGGCCCGATCACCTCGACATCGTCGACAAGGAGATGGCCGCGTCGCGGCAGGTCGAGTCCGGCGACCAGCCGCAGCAGGGTCGACTTGCCGCAACCGCTCGGTCCCAACAGAGCGACGAACTCGCCCGGCGTGGCGCGGAGCGATACATCCTCGAGCACGGGGAGGTAGTCGCCGTGTAGGGCGAAGCCGTGATCGACGTTGCGCACGTCCAGCGCGGCGCCGGCGATCGTGCCCGCCGGCTCATTGGCAAGCGCTACCATTTGACGAGGCCTTTCTGCCAGGCCAGCAGGCGGTCGCGCAGACGGAACAGGAGCGTGATCAGCGTCGAGCACATCAACGCCATGACGAGCAGGGCGCCGTACATGTTGGCGTAGGCCGCCCAGCCCTGCGCCCATTGCAGGTACCAGCCGAGGCCCGACTTCACGCCCAGCATCTCGGCCACCACCAGCACGGCGAAGGACGAGCCCAGGCCCATGAACAGGCCGACGAAGACGTGGGGCAACGCCGCGGGGATCGCGACCTTCAGGATCAGGAAGCGCGGGCCGGCACCCAGCGTGCGCGCCACGTCGTAGTAGGCGGTCTGCACGCCGGCGACGCCCGACCAGGTGAGCACCGCCAGCGGAAACGCCGTGGCGAGCGCGATCAGGAAGGTGCTGGCGCTGCCGCTGGTCGGGAAGATGAAGAAGGCGAGCGGCAGCCAAGCGGTGGCGGGCAGAGGGCCGACCACCCGCATGATGGGATGGATCCAGTAGCCGACCTTTGGCGACCAGCCGAGCGCCACGCCGATCGCGAAGCCCACGGCCGCGCCGATGGCGAAGCCGCGTACCAGCAGCAGCACGGAGTTCAGCAGGCTGTCGCCCAGCCGCCGCCAGTCGTCGGTATAGACCTCGACGAAGGCCTGCGGCGAGGGGAAGAACGGCAGCGGCAGCAGGTCGAGCTTGGCCGTGACGATTTCCCAGGCAGTGATGGCCACCGCCAGCGCCACCAGCCACGGCGCGATATGGGCGATCGCGGCGACGCGGGCGGAGAACCGTCCGATGACCGCGGCAATCAGCAATCCTGCGCCCAGCACCAGGGCGATGCCGCCCAGCGTGCCGGTGCGCTCCAGTTCCTGGGTATCGGGCCAGGCGAGCACCAGGGCGGCGACGCCGAGCCAGAGGATGCCGGCGACGGCGAGCAATCCCAGGGAGTGAGGTCGCCCGTCGTCGCCGGCCAGTACCGCGCCCGACGACCGGGTGGGCGCGGCTTCCGCGATCGTTGTCATTCGCCTGGCCTCCTCAGCTCAGCACGTCGGCGGTGACACGCGCGGCATACTTCTGGATGTCGGTGCTCTGCTTGAACACCGCGATCCGCTTCAATTCCTCGCCGTAGGCGGCGATCTGCCCGCGCAGATCGCCGGCCAGCGGATTGTCGTGATGCGTATGGCTCTTGAGCATCGCGGTGAGCTGCTCGACCGGCGCCTTGGCATGCGGCGCGAAGACAGCGGCGGCAGCTTCCGGATTGACGGCGACCCATTCCTGGGCCTCGAGCAGCGACTGCACCAGCGCCGTGGCCACCGGCTTCTCCTGGCGGATCAGAGTGCCGCGGATGCCGAGCACGCAGCAGGTGCGGTGCGCGTACTCGCCCGAGAGGTTATTGGCGACCTCGAAGAGGCCGTCGCGCTCGCGCGCCATCCATCCCAGCGGATCGCCCTGGCAGAAAGCCTGGACTTCACCCTTCTTCAGAGCGACCGGCAGCACGTCGCCCGGAAACACGCGCCATTCGACCTCCTTGTTGGGATCGACACCGGCCTGGTGCAGCATGATCGAGAAGAAGTTGCGATCGGGAGCCGCGAGATCGGTGACGCCGATCGCCTTGCCCTTGAGATCGGCGATCTTCGTGATGCCGCTCGCGGGCGTCGAGAACAGGCGCATGCAGCCGCCATGGATGCCGGCCGCGATCTTGACGTCGAAGCCGCCTTCCAGGGGCTTCAGCCAACGCAGCGCCATGCCGACACCGGCATCGGCCTTGGCCGTGGCGATGGCTTCCAGCAGCTGGTCGGTCGAACCGCCGAAATTGACCAGCTCGACGTCGAGGTTGTGGCGCGCGAAGTAGCCCTTCTCATGTGCGACCGCGACGCCCACCGTGCAGATGGCGGTGGCGTTCCAGGTGAGCTTCAGCGAACGCTTCTCGGGCAGAACGACCGGCGTGCCGAACGAGGCGCGGCAGATCGCCGGATCGAATTCGGCCGGCAATCCGCCGACGAAGGCGCGTTGGGCAAGCACGCCGGCCGGAAGGAGAGTGCCGCCAACGGCAGCGGCGCGCAGGAAGGTGCGTCGGGTGGGAAAGCGAAACATCGCGGGTACTCCAGGAACTCGGAACGGGAAGAGAGAAGGCGCGATCACGCGCCGGCAGCGGTCAGCTGCGACAGCAACAGGAATGGGCGCAGGAGAAGAGGTTGCTCGTCATGAGCCCAGCATCGTTCGATTCGGCGTGCGCGGTAAATAATCCGGAAAACCAAAGATTCGTCCGGGTCAGAAAGCATCTTCTGCGAAGCCGTCGACTCGCGACTGACAACTGTCTCGGCGGTAACGTCGTCGTAAGCGTCGCGGCGTCCCGGGCCAGCGCATCGTAATAGTGCTCGAAGGAGAATTCCCTCACAGGCACAAGCCTGAAGGAGCAATTCCATGAACATCGGTAACACCATTGCAGCCGCTTTCGCCGCCGCCGATCATCTTCAAGGTCGTGTGGCAGCCCGGCCGGCGCTCACCTTCGCCTACGACGTTGCCACAGCGAAGGATCAGCCCGACTACCGGCTGGTGCTGGTGTTCGACGCTGCGAACGACCTTGGTTCGAAGGAGGTCTGCAACGGCGTCAGCCGGTTCAAGACCGGCCAGCCCGAGCTGTTCAATGCCTATGCCGTGTACTGTCGCAACAACTTGGCGATGTCGGAAACGACGGCCTGGGCGGCGGCCAGCAGCCGCTCAGATCCGAGAGTGGAGGAATTGTTCCGCGAGCTGTTCATGGTTGTGTGGCCCGATTCGCACGCGCTCAGGCCTCAGGTCGGTGACGGCAATCGGCGTTAGAACAACTGTGCCTCCGCGACGGGCGGAGGGGCATGGGCGTCACGACCAATCCAAGGCACATGACCCCTCCGTCAGCGTAGGACGCTGACGCATCCCCAGCGTCGCTGGGGAGGAAGCGATAGCTACTCGTTTTCCTTTCGGAACGGCGAGTACTCCATCAGCCCCTCGATCTCCTGCTCGACGGCCGGACGTTCCTGCTTCAGGAAATTGTCGACGGCGCGGCGGAAGCCGCTGTCGACGATCCAATGGGCCGAGAAGGTCGGCACCGGAAGATAGCCACGTTGAATCTTGTGATCGCCCTGCGCGCCGGCCTCGACGCGCTGCAGCCCGTGGGCGATGGCGTAGTCGATCGCCTGGTAGTAGCAGGCCTCGAAATGCAGAAAGGCGTGGCTTTCGAGGCAGCCCCAGTAGCGGCCGTAGAGCGTATCGTCGCCCTTGAGGTTGAGTGCGCCCCCGACAGGCCGGCCATCGGCCTCGGCCATCACCAGCACGACCTTGTCGGCCATGGTAGTGCCCAGTATGTCGAAGAAGGAGCGTGTGAGATAGGGCGAGCCCCATTTGCGCCCGCCGGTGTCCATGTAGAAGGCGAAGAAGGCGTCCCAGTGCTCCGGCCTGATCTCCTCGCCGCAGAGCGCGCGGACGGTCAGTCCCTCGCGCCGGACCGACTCGCGCTCCTTGCGGATCGCCTTGCGTTTGCGCGAGGCGAGGGCGGCCAAAAAATCGTCGAAGCAGCCGTAGCCATTGTTGTGCCAGTGATACTGCCGGCCCAGCCGCAGGAGCCAGCCGTGTTCGCCGAAGCGCTTCCAGTCGGCCTCGGTGCAGAAGGTGACGTGGACCGAACTGATGCGATTGTCGTCAGCGATCCTGGCCAGCATGTCGATCATCGCATCGCACACACCCGAGGCGTAGGGGCCGGGCCGCACGAAGAGGCGCGGGCCTGGTACGGGTGTGAACGGCACGGCGACCTGCAGCTTGGGATAATAACGTCCGCCGGCGCGCTCGAAGGCCTGCGCCCAACCGTGATCGAAGACGTATTCGCCCTGGCTGTGACCCTTGAGATAGAGCGGCGCGGCGCCCAGCAGCGCACCATCCTCGGACTCGGCCAGCAGATACTGCGGCTGCCAGCCGGTGCGCCGGCCGACCGACTTGGAATCCTCCAGAGCCTTCAGGAACTCGTAGCTGAGAAAGGGGTTGCCGGCCGAGCCCGGCGCCAGCGCGCAGGCATCCCATTGGTCGGCTTCGACCGCGGAAAGCGACTCGACAACGCGCAGGCCGATGGTTGGAGAGGCATCCGGCATGGAAAGAGCATAGCGCGAAACGCGCCACGAATTGCGCCGGGAATTTGACACGCAGTTATGTATTATTGGAAGCTCAAGTCCGACGCGTAACTCCATAACAAGAACTGAGCAGGGAGCGGGAGATGCGTTGTTGAGGGAGCCAGCCGACTTGGTTGGCCGGGAGGTTTCCGCTGTCGCCTTCGCGCGTGACGGCGTCGAATTTCACTTCGACGGCCCGATTCTGCGCAGCCGCACCGACCCACACGTGGTCGTCGGCGAGGCGGTCTATCACTTCCCCAAGCCGGGCTCGCGCGATGCGCTTTGCCTCGTCCTCGGCGCGACCGTCCAGTCGTTGAGTTTGGCCGACTCGCGGCATCTCGAATTCACGACCAACAACGGCTGTCGGGTCCGCCTGCCGCTTGGCGCAGGCGGCGTGCTGCATTTCCGGGCAGATCGCCTGCTGCAGGTCGGTTGAGGTCCTCTATTCCGCCGGCTTGTGCCGCTGGGCGAGCTCGTCGGCCGATCGGCTGAATCGCCTCTTTGCCCACAGGCCTGCTCGATCGATATAGACCAGCACGACCGGGACCACGACCAGGGTGAGCAGGGTCGAGCTGATCAAGCCGCCGATGACGGCATGAGCCATGGGCGCGCGCTGGGCGGCGCCTTCACCCAGGCCCAAGGCCAGCGGCATCATGCCGAACACCATGGCGAGAGTGGTCATCAGGATCGGGCGCAGCCGGATCGAGCCTGCCTCGATCAGCGCATCGTGCACCGGCGTGCCGCGGGCACGGGCCTGATTGAAGAAATCGACCAGCAGAATGGCATTCTTGGTGACGAGGCCCATCAGCATGATGAAGCCGATGGCCGAGAAGATGTTGAGGGTCGTGCCGGCGGCCAGCAGGCCGAGGAAGACGCCGATCAACGACATCGGCAGCGACATCATGATGGCGACGGGCTGCAGGAACGAGCCGAACTGCGAGGCCAGGATCAGATAGATCAGGATCACCGCCAGCAGCAGCGCCTGGCCGGCATAGGCGGCACTCTCCGCCATGTCCTTGGTCGAGCCGCCGAACACGAACCGGTAGCCGGGCGGCAGCGTGATGCCGGCCAAGATCTTCTGCAGGTCGCTGGAGACTTCGCCCGCCGAACGTCCCGAGACGTTGGCGGTGATCCAGACCTCGCGGTTGAGGTCGCGACGGTTGATCTGCGAGGCGCCGACATCGCTCACGACGTCGGCGATCTGCGCGATGTGGACCATGCGTGGCAGCCCGTTGGGCTCGGTGCCGGCGGTGAACCAGATGCGCTGCAGGTCGGCGATGCCGGTGCGATCGTCGATCGGCAGGCGGACCATGACGGTGTAGTTCTCGCCGTCAGGCGCGCGCCATAGGCTGGTTTCGTCGCCGGCGAACAATGGCCTGAGCGACTGCGCCACCAGTGCCGAGCCGAGTCCGAGGTCGGAGGCGGCATCGCGACGCAGCCGCACCGACAGGACGGGCTTGGCGGCCTTGAGGTTGCGGTCGAGATCGACCAGGCCGTGGATCGCGGACGCCTCGCGCATGACGTCCTGCGAGATCCTGTCGAGCACCGCCATGTCGGGGCCCTGCAGCGACAGTTGCAGCATCTTCTGCACGCCGCCGCCCGGGCCGCCAGGCACGTTGATCGACACCAGGATGCCGGGGATGCTGGCCAGGCGGTCGCGCAACGGCTGGGCGAGTTGGTTGGGCGAGCGATTGCGCTCTTTCACCGGCTTCAGCTTGAGATAGAGGCTCGCCTGGTTCTTGCCCACGGCATAGCCGGTATTGACCGTGCCGTAGGTGTAGTCGACCTCGGGGAACTCGCGGACGGCGGCGTCGACCTGGCGCAGCTTGGCCTCGGTATATTCCAGCGACGAGCCGATGGGAGTCTCGATCGACACCACCTGCTCGCCGAGATCGGCCTCCGGCACGAACTCGAAGCCGATGTACTTTGGCAAGGCGAAGCTGCCCACGAATGTCGCGAGTGCGATCATCAGCGTGAGCTTGGGCCAGCGCAGCGCCCAGCCGAGCACGCCGCGATAGACCTTGTTGGCGTGCTCCTGGGCGCCGTTTACGAGGCGGGCGAAACGGCCGGTGCCATGGGCCTGCGGGTCGTACCAGACCGACGACAGCATCGGGTCGAGCGTGAAGGAAACGAACAGGGAGATCAGCACGGCGGCCGAGACCATGACGCCGAACTGGAAGAAGAAGCGGCCGATGAGGCCGCCCATGAAGGCGACCGGCAGGAACACCGCGACGATGCAGAACGTCGTCGCGAGCACCGCGAGCCCGATCTCGTTGGTGCCGTCGAGGGCGGCCTGGCGGTGCGTCTTGCCGAAGCCGATATGGCGCATGATGTTCTCGCGCACCACGATGGCATCGTCGATCAGGATGCCGATGGCGAGGCTGAGCGCCATCAGCGTCAACACGTTGAGCGTGAAGCCGAAGGCCGCCATCACCATGAACGAGCCGAACACGGAGATCGGCAGGGCGAGGCCCGTGATCACGGTGCTCCGCCATGAATGCAGGAACAGGAAGACTATGGCGATGGTGAGCAGGCCGCCTTCGACCATCGTCTGCTGCACGTTGTTGACCGAGTTCTGGATGCCGCGCGAGGCATCGCGCACGATCTCGATCTTGACGTCGGGCGGCAGGGAGCCCTGCAGATCGGCCATGGCCTTGCGTACGCCGCGGGCGACTTCGATGGTGTTGGCGCCCTGGGTCTTGACGATGTCGACGGCAAGCGCGCGCTCGCCGTTCAGCAGCGCGACGTTCTCGCGCTCCTGCTCACCATCGACCACGGTGGCGATCTCGCGCAGATAGACCGGCGCCAGGCCGCGCCGCGCCACGATCAGGTCGGCGAAATTTCCGGGCTCGGCGATGCGGCCGGTGACCTCGACCAGACGGTCGTCGTTGCCGCGCTGGACGTTGCCGGCGGGGAAGTTCTGGTTCTCTTCCCGCACGACCCTCATGACGTCGTTGACACCGACGCGCAGCGAATGCATGCGGCCAGGATCGAGGTCGACGTTGATCTGGCGCTTGACGCCGCCGGCGATCTTGGCGCTGCCGACGTCGCGCACGGTCTGCAGCCGCTTGACGATGACCTGGTCGGCGAGCGTCGTCAGGTCCCGCACCGATCGGATGTCCGAGCGCACCGCGATCGATATGACCGGCTGATCGTCCGGATTGTAACGCTGGATCAGCGGCTCCTTGACCTCGGGCCGGAACGCGGCGCGGACCTGCTGGACCTTCTCGCGCACGTCCTGCAGGGCGACGGCCGACGGCACCGACAGCACGAATTCGGCGATGACGATCGATTGGCCTTCGAGCGACCGCGACGACAGCGTCTTGATGCCGGCGACGGCGTTGACCGCATCTTCGACCTTGCGGCTGATCTCGCTTTCAACGGTCTCCGGGGAGGCGCCGGGATAGTTCGTGGTCACCACCACGATCGGAAAGTCGACGTCGGGGAACTGGTCGATGCCGAGCTGGCGGTACGAAAACAGACCCATCACCAGCAGCGCCACCATCATCATGGTGGCGAACACCGGGTTGTCGACGGCGATCTGGGTCAGTTTCATGCTCTTCCGGACCGCGCGCTGGGTCGCGTCTGGCGCGACCTTCCCGCGCGCTCATACGGTTTCGGGCTGCAAGGCTTCAT
>JAEZHS010000299.1 GCA_023436825.1 Pseudomonadota bacterium
ACATCTTGTTGTAGCCCGCGCTGCTCGCCATGCGATTTCGTCTCCCGCCCTGTCCGGTTTGGCTTGCTCCCCGGAAGACGCTGAACTAACACCTTCGACCGGCGCAATGAAGATCGGTCAGTGGGGGCGTAGGACCAATCGCCGGGCCGCGCGGGAAACAACAGGGACGGAGTCTGCGGGACATGGGATTCGAACTAACGCCCCACTTCTGGAGCGGCCTGGCTCAGATCATCCTCGTCAATATCGTGCTCTCGGGCGACAACGCGCTGGTCATCGCGCTGGCCTGCCGTAACCTCGAGAAGCGCCATCAGAAGCCGGCCATCCTGATCGGCAGCGCCGGCGCCATCGTTCTGCGTATCATCTTCGTGCTGATCGTCGATCAGCTCCTGAAGATCGGCTACCTCAAGCTGATCGGCGGCCTGCTGCTGCTGTGGATCGGCGTCAAGCTGGTGCAGGGCGAGGAGGAGCACGGCGACGGTGTGAAGGCGTCGGGCTCGGTGTGGGGCGCCATCCGCACCATCATCATCGCCGACGCGGTGATGAGCCTCGACAACGCCATCGCCATCGCCGCCGCGGCGCACGGCGACGTCACCCTGATCGTGCTGGGCCTGCTGATCAGCATCCCGCTGATCATCTTCGGCGCCACCCTGATCATGCTGCTGTTGAACCGCTTCCCGATCATCGTCATCGCCGGCGGCGGCCTGCTGGGCTACATCGCGGGCGAGGTGCTGGCGACCGATCCGGCCTACGTCGAGTGGCTCGCGGCCAGGATCCCCAATCACAAGATGTGGTTCGAAATCGGTGGCGCGGTCATCACGGTGGCGCTTGGCTACTGGCTGCAGCGCCGCGCCAGGGCGAAGAAGCACGAAGAGCCGGTCGATCTCGCGGCCGAAGGGCGGAAGGAGTAGCTGCCATGGCGAAGATGAAAGCCATTCTCGTCGCCGTCGACGGCTCGGGCACCTCCGACCGCGCTGTGCGCCATGCCTGCGACCTGCTTGCCGCCGGGCTCGCCGCCGAACTGCACCTGATCAACGTGCAGCCCAACCTCGGTGGCGCGATCGCGACCTTCGTCTCCAGGGAGCAGATCGACACCCATCATCGCGAGGAGGGCCAGAAGGCCCTGGCCACAGCGGTCGACATCGCCAAGAAGGCCGGCGTCGATGCCAAGGTCCATATCGGCGTCGGCCGCCAGGGCGAGATCGTGAGCGATTTCGTCGGCAAGCTCGGTGCGGGCCTGGTCGTGATCGGAACGCGGGGCCATACCGGCTTGGCCGGCGTGCTGCTGGGCTCGGTGGCCCAGGACGTGATCGCCCACGTCAAGGTGCCCGTAACGCTGGTGAAATAAGCCTCGGTTGTTGGCGGCCTCGCGAAGGCGTAAAACCGCGCCGCACGCTTGAGGAGGTCGAGTGGCGGAGCAGTTGTGGCGACGCGAGGCCCTGGCGCCCTACGCCACCCTGCCGTGGCAGAGCCGCGGCCGCCTGCATGTCGAAGGCGAGGATCCCTCCCGCAGCCCGTTCCAGCGCGACCGCGACCGCATCATCCATTCGACGGCGTTCCGCCGCCTCAAGCACAAGACCCAGGTCTTCGTCTATCACGAGGGTGATCACTATCGGACGCGGCTGACGCATTCGCTGGAGGTGGCGCAGATCGCCCGCACCATCTGTCGCGCGATGCGTCTCGACGAGGATCTGGGCGAGGCCGTGGCGCTCGCCCATGATCTCGGCCACACGCCGTTCGGTCACGCCGGCGAGGAGGCGCTGCACGCGGCGATGAAGCCGTTCGGCGGCTTCGACCACAATGCCCAGACCCTGCGCATCCTCACCAAGCTCGAGGAGCGCTATGCCGAGTTCAACGGGCTCAACCTCACCTGGGAGACGCTGGAAGGGGCGGTCAAGCACAACGGCCCGCTGCTCGAGGACGAGCGCACCCTCACCGACCTGCCGGCCGCCATCGTCGAATATTGCCAGGACCACGATCTCGAGCTCGAAGGCCATGCCGGTCCGGAGGCGCAGGTCGCGGCGCTGAGCGACGACATCGCCTACAACAACCACGACATAGATGACGGCCTGCGCGCCGGCCTGTTCGGCATCGCCGACCTCATGGACCTGCCGCTGGTCGGCGAGATGTTCTCGCTGGTATCGAAGAAGTATCCCGGTCTCGGCGAGACACGCCTGATCCATGAAGCGGTACGCCGCGTCATCAATGCCATGGTCGAGGACGTGATGGCCGAGACCAGGCGGCGGTTGGCCGACGCGAAGCCCGGGTCGGTCGCCGAGATCAGGGCGCTGGGTCGTCCCGTGGTGGCCTTCTCCGAACGCATGGCCGAGACCGACCGCGTCGTGAAGAAATTCTTGTACGGCCGTATGTACGAGCACTGGCATCTCAACCGCTCGCACTCCAAGGCGCGCCGCGTCGTGATGGATCTGTTCGGCCTTTTGTTCGCCGAACCCAACTGCCTGCCGCCGCCGTGGCGCGAGCGCGCCGAGGCCGCCGAACGCCCGGCCCGCGCCCGCATCGTCGCCGACTACATCGCCGGCATGACCGACCGATACGCGCTGGACGAGCACCGGCGGCTGTTCGATTTGTACAACTGACCCGCTGTCATCCCGAGCGCAGCGATGGACCTTTACTGTGGCCTAAAGGTCCCTCGCTACGCTCGGGATGACAAAAGGCGCCATTTCGGCAATACCCCCGCCCCATGAACCCGTACCGCCATTTCATCGGCGAGATCGAGGCCGCTCTGCGTGCCATGCAGGCGGCCGGCGAATTGCCGCCGGAGCTCGATTTTTCCGCCATCACGGCCGAGCCGCCGCGCGAGGCCGCGCATGGCGATATCGCCACCAACGCCGCCATGGTGCTGGCCAAGGCCGCGAAGAAGAAGCCGCGCGACATCGCCGAGCCGCTGCTGGGCCGCCTCAAGGCCGATCCCGATGTGGTCGACGGTGCGGTCGCAGGGCCGGGCTTCATCAACCTGAAGATATCGGACAGCTTCTGGCGCGAGCGGCTCAGCGACTGCCTCGCGGCCGGGACCGCGTACGGCGATTCGGCGATGGGGCAGGGCGCCAAGGTCAATGTCGAGTATGTGTCGGCCAATCCGACGGGCCCCTTGCACGTCGCCCATGCGCGCGGCGCGGTGGTGGGCGATGCGCTCGCCAACCTGCTGGCCAAGGCGGGCTACGCCGTCACCAAGGAATACTACATCAACGACGCCGGCGCGCAGGTCGACAAGCTCGGGCAGTCGACCTTCCTGCGCTACAAGGAGGCGCTGGGCGATCAGATCGGCGACATCCCCGAGGGACTCTATCCCGGCGAGTACCTGAAGGACGTGGGCTCTGCGATCGCCAAGCGCGACGGCGCGCGTTGGATCGGCAAGCCGCAATCGGACTGGCTGCCGGTGATGCGCGATTTCGCCATCGACATGCTGATGACCGAGATCAAGGCCGATCTCGAGACGCTCGGCGTCAGGATGGACGTCTATACGTCGGAGCGCGCTCTGGTCGACGCCGGCGGCGTCGATCGCGTCTTCCAGGAGCTCAGTCGCCAGGGCCTGATCTACAC
>JAEZHS010000303.1 GCA_023436825.1 Pseudomonadota bacterium
GCATTCACATGCGCGTCTGAGCGCGCAGGATGCGCGCGGTCCGGAAGACGCCTAAAGCTTCCTCACATCCGCGATCGCACCCTTGATCGCCGCCGCCGCGGCCATGGCCGGGCTGGCGAGATGGGTGCGGGCGCCGGGGCCTTGGCGGCCGACGAAGTTGCGGTTGGAGGTCGACACGCTCCTCTGGCCCGGCGGCACGCGCTCGCCGTTCGAGGCGATGCACATCGAGCAGCCGGGCTCGCGCCATTCGAAGCCGGCCTCCTTGAAGATGCGATCGAGCCCCTCGGCCTCGGCTTCGCGCTTCACGCGCTCCGAGCCCGGCACGATCCACGCATTCACGTGCGCCGCCTTCTGCCGGCCCTTGGCGATGGCCGCGGCGGCGCGCAGGTCGGAGATGCGGCTGTTGGTGCAGGAGCCGATGAACACCCAGTCGATCCTGGTGCCCTCGATCGGCTTGCCCGGTTCCAGCCCCTGGTACTGCAGCGCCGCCGTCCAGGCCGCGCGCTTGTCCTCCGGCCCCTTGTCCGGATCGGGGATCGGCCGGTCGACGGCGATCACGTGCTCGGGGCTGGTGCCCCAGGTGATCTGCGGCGCCACCCTGGCCATGTCGATCGTGTGCTCGCGGTCGAAGTCGGCGTCGGGATCGGACGGCAGCGTCCGCCAGTGCGCCACGGCGCGGTCCCACATCGCGCCCTTGGGTGAGAAGTCGCGACCGTGCAGGAATTCGAAGGTGGTGTCGTCGGGCGCCACCATGCCGGTGCGTGCGCCCATCTCGATCGAGAGATTGCAGAGCGTGAGCCGGCCCTCGACCGTGAGGCCGCGGACCGCCGAGCCCGCATATTCGACCGCGTAGCCCGTGCCGGCCGCGGTGCCGAGATCGCCGATCAGGTGCAGGATCATGTCCTTGGCGGTCACACCTTCCGGCACCTTGCCCTCGAACTGGACGCGGAAGCGCTTGGGCTTGCGTTGCACCATCGTCTGGGTCGCGAGCACGTGCTCCAGCTCCGACGAGCCGATGCCGAAGGCGAGCGAGCCCATGCCGCCATGGGTGCAAGTATGGCTGTCGCCGCATACCAGCGTTGCGCCCGGCAAGGTCAGGCCCTGCTCGGGCCCGACGATATGGACGATGCCGTTGCCGTCCTTGCCGATGTCGAACAGGTGGATGCCGAACTTCCTGGTGTTCTCGCGCAGGCCTTTCAGCAGCGGCGCGCCCGGTGGGAACGTCTCCTCGGTGCGCCCCGGCATGGTCGAGATCGCATGATCGGGCGTGGCGTAGATCAGCCGCGGCTGGGCCGGCGTGTAGCCTTTCTCGGTGACATCACGCAGCGCCCGTGCACCCGACAGGTCGTGCAGCAGCAGGCGGTCGATGTGCAGCAGCACGAAGCCGTTGCCCAGGTCCGTGATGACGTGACTGTCCCAGATCTTGTCGAAAAGGGTCTTGCCCATGGCGATTCCTCCGGGGGCGGATAACAGCATCCGCCATCGCCGGAAGGAAGCCGGTTTACGCAGGGCTGGTCCCGCCGTCAGGCGGGCGTTTCGCGACGGAGCACCAGCAGATTCGGGACGGCGATCTGCACGGCGTCCCCGGCCTGGTTCATGGTCGTCGTTCGCACCTTAATGATCCCCTGATCGGGATGCGACGTCGATGGCCTCACGTCCAGTATCTCGCTGTGTACGTGCAGCTCGTCGCCGGGCCGGACCGGCCGGGGCCAACGCAGCTCGTCGAAGCCCATGCCCACGACACCGCCGGCCGGCTTGAGGTCGCTTTCGACCAGCAGCCGCATGGTGATCGCTGCCGTGTGCCAGCCGCTGGCGGCCAGGCCACGGAAGATCGTGTTCTTCGCACCCTGGTCGCTGAGATGAAAGGGTTGGGGATCGAACTCGGCGGCGAAGGAAGTCATGCGATCGGCCTCGACCCGCACCGTGCCGGAGTCGAACGTCTGGCCAACCTTGTAGTCCTCCAGGTAGTTCTCGTGACCGTTGCCCATCGCATCCTCCTGTCGAATCGTCAGGCCGCCGACGCCTGGCCGGTCTGCTCATGCACGATGTAGTCGGCGTACCAGTCGGCCCAGCCGTCATCGCGCCGGCCCAGCTGCTTCTCGTACGTGCCATGTGCCGCCTCGGCACGGCGCAGAGCGCGCGCCAACTCGGCGGCCGAAGCGAAGGTCGCTTCGTTGCCGTCCACCCGTCCAGGCAGTCGGGCGGTCACCTCCTGCAGCAGCCATTCGTTGCCGTCGGGATCGCGGAACGTGGCGTAGGAGCAGTAACTGCGCCGCTGCGGGTCGATGCCGGGCTGGGGCGCCTCGCCGACGCCGCGATGGAACACGTCGCTCACGGCGACGCCGCGCGCCGCAAGCTCGGCATGCGTCGCCACGATATCGGACACCACGAGGAAGAGCCCGCTCGCCGAGCCCGGCGTGGCCGGCGTCAGTCCCTTGCCGAAGTGGACCGAGCAGGGCGAGCCCGGCGGCGTGAACTGCACGACGCGGAAAGCGGCGCCGACCAAAAAGTCGGCATCGAGCCGCCAACCCAGGCTGCCGTAGAACTGCTTGGCGCGGTCGACGTCGGAAACGGGAATCACGACGACCTCGAGCTTCATGTCGATCGCGGTATTCAATTGAGTCATGACGACCTCCCTGTGGCGCACCGGTGTGCTGCCGGAGATCTACCGCCGCGCGGCCGCGATCGCTCGTTAAGGCTTGTGAAAGGCCGTTAAGAATTGCCGGCTCAGGCCAACAGGTCCCTCGCGGCCTTCAGGTCGACGGTGGCAAATCCCTCGGTGAAGCGGCCGTAGATGTCGGCCAGCTGCTGTCGTGCCGCTGTCCGCCGGCTGCCGGGGCGTGCGAGCCGAACCAGGCTCATCGCGACGCGCAACTGCCACGACAGGGCCGACTGCTTCTCGGCCAGCTCAAGCGCGCGGCAGAACAAAGACCAGGCCTCGCGTTCATCGCCCATCCTTGCGCAGACTTCACCCTTGACGCGCAGCAATTCGGGCAGGTTCAGCAGCCCGCCCCGGGCCTCGGTCGCCTCGATTGCCCCATCAATCACCCGCGTCGCCTGCTCACCCTGACCGGTGGAGGCGAGCGCCATGGCCAGCGCAGCGCCCAAACCCGGCGTGTACAGCCAGTAGCGGTCCGCCTCGAGGCTGGCGATCGAGCGACGCAACAAGTTGGAACCTTCCTCGACGCCGCCGCGCTGCACCAACGCTTCGGCCCGCATCCCCAGGCCGACATCGCGATAGGGTTCCAGGAAATGCGCCGTGGCGTGCGCGATCAGGCGCTCGGCCTGCTGCTCGACCACGGTCCAGTGGCCGGCCCAACCGTGGACCGAGGCACCCCAGATGAGCCCGATGCAGGAGGTGACGGGATCGTCATCGGCCAGCGGCGTCCGCGCGATCTGGCCGGCCATTTCGAGCGCCTGGTCGGGGTGGCCGAGCAGCCACAGGATACGGGACAAGGGGATGCGAGGCGGCCTGTAGAAGGCGAAATGGCCGGGGTCCGTCGGCCGCACGCCGGCCGCCTCGGCGAGGCAAGTGTCGAGATGGAAGCGCGCCTTGGCCTGATCACCACCCAGATGATGCGAGACACCGAGCAGGATATGTGCGGCGGCCCGACCGACCGGATCGCCGATCTCGCCCGCGACCTCTTCCATGCGCTGCGCGGCGTTGAGGGTGCGGCCGATCTCACCGATGCGCCGATAATAGAGATGCAGCCGGTTCAGCAGCCTTACTTGGTTGAAGCGATCGTCCAATGCTGCAGCGATGTCGAGGCCGCGCTCCAGCGCCGCTCCCGCTTCCTCGCTGTTGCGACTGGTCAGCATCAGCGAGTGGCCGAGCCCCGCCTGCAGTTCCATCTCGAAACGCGTGCCGCGTTCGCTCTCTTCGATGACCTTGAGGGCCCGCTCGGTCCAGCGCCGACATTCGTCGAGCAGCGAGACCTCGATGAAGAGGGGCGCCGCCACCGCGGCAAGCTCCACGCCGAGCGCGCGATCGCCCGCCTCGGAGAAGCACCAGTCGAGCGCCGCGCGCACGTTGCCCAACAGCGACGCGCGCTCGAGACGTCGATCGCCGTCGCGGGGCGTCATGGCCTGCGTCCTCTCGGCTCTCGTCCGTTCGAGAAAGGTGCGGAAGTAGACGGCATGACGGCGGGCCAAGGCCGGCTCCTCGCCGCGCTCGGCCAGCTTGGACCGGGCGTAGGCCCGCATGGTGTCGAGCAGCCGGTAGCGCGGCGTTTCGCTTGTGTCGGCCTGGACCAGCGACTTGGCGACCAGCTGCTCGAGCGCTTCCACCACCGTCTCCGGATCGAGCGACGAATCCGTTGCCACGGCCTTGGCCGCTCCCAACGTGAAGGCGCCAGCCAGAATCGAGAGACGGCACAAGGTGACGCGTTCGCTCTCAGGAATGAGGTTGTAGCTCCAGTCGAGCGTGGCGCTCAGCGTCTGGTGCCGCGGCAACGCGGTTCGCCGCCCCTGCCACAGGAGCCGCAGCCGGCTGTCCAGCAGCGTCGCCAGCGCATGCAGCCCGTGGGCGCCGATGCGGCCGGCGGCCAGCTCGATCGCCAGCGCATTGCCGTCGAGCTTGCGGCAGATCTCCCCGACGATGGCGGCGTTGGCGTCGGTCAGCTCGACCGGGTGACCGCTGGCGGCGGCGCGTTCGACGAACAGATGCGCTGCGGCAAATGCCATGACCTCGGAAGCGCCGAGCGTGCCGTGCCGCGGCGCCTCGAGCGCGGGCAGCCGGAAGACATGCTCGCCCTCCACTCGCAGGGCTTCGCGGCTGGTCGCCAGAAGACCCACCTCGGGACAGTCGCGGAACACGGACTCCGCCAGCCGCGCGGCCGAGTCGATCACGTGCTCGCAATTGTCCAGCACCAGCAGCACCCGCCGGTGCTGCAGGAAATTGAGCAAAGTCGGCAGCGGATCGCCCGACTGGACGGCGACGCCCAATGCTGCGGCCACCGCGCTCGGCAGCAGGGTGGGTTCGTGAATCGCCCCGAGATCGACGAAGGTCACGGCATTGGCGAAGGCCGCTAGGCTGGCATGCGCCACCGCGATGGCGACCGTCGTCTTGCCGATGCCGCCGGGGCCATGCAGCGTGACGAAGCGGCGATCGGCGAGCAGCGTCGAGACCTCGGCCACCGCTGCCTCGCGCCCGACCATGCGGCCGAGCGGTCGCGGCAATCCCGACGGCGGGGCGGGCGAGGCAATGGGCGCCGATGGCAGGGCGGCGGGCCTTGCCACAACGGTCGGTGACTCGACGATCGCGGCGACTGGCGCAACCAGGCAGTAGCCGCGTCCGGAGACGTTGGTGACGTAGCGGGCGCCATCGCGGCCGTCGCCCAGCGCCTTGCGCAGCATGGCGACATGGACCCGGAGGCTGCTTTCATCGACCGTGATCTTGGGCCAGACCCGAGCCATCAGCTCCTGTTTGCCGACAACGTCGCCGGCGTGGTCGGCCAGGGCGATCAGGAGGTCCAGCGCGCGGCTGCCGATGGCGATCGGCACGCCGTTTTTCTCCAGAAGCCGTTTGTCGGCGTGCAGGCGGAAAGGGCCGAAAGCGACGCTCCCGCGAGGGCCGGTAGCACCACGATCCATGACGCGCCCCGGGCGAAGCGAATGGGCTGCCTCGCCATGAGCCTGCATAGCGCGTGGGCAATCGCCCGCCAAGTCACGGCAGCGTTTGCGATTCTTCGCGAAACTAAACTCGCCTGACGCTTTGGTTCCGGCCGATCTTCGGGGAAAGAAGAGCCATAGGGCAGATATGGGCAAGACGATCCTGATCACCGGCGCCGGATCTGGCCTGGGTGAGGGCGCGGCATTTGGGCTGGCCCGCCAGGGTCATCGCGTCATCGCCACGGTGCAGGTCGCACCCCAGGTCACGGCCTTGCAATGC
>JAEZHS010000339.1 GCA_023436825.1 Pseudomonadota bacterium
ATTACTGAGTGATCCGCATCTCGATCGCCGCAAAGATCGCCCTTGCGGCCTGCGCCTCGCCGCCTTCGGGGCGGCCGGGGCGGGTGCTGTTGTTCCAGGCCATCATGTCGAAATGCGCCCACGGCACGTCGTCGGGCACGAACTCGTTCAGATAGAGCGCCGCGGTGATGGCGCCGCCGAAGGCCACGCCGGGCGCGTTGTTGATGTCGGCGACCTTGCTGTCGAGCAGGCGGCGGTAGCCCGCGAACAGAGGCATGCGCCACATCGGATCGGTCACCGTCCGGCCCGCATCCAGAAGATCGTCGGCCAGCGCATCGTCGATGCAGAACAGCGCCGGCAGGTCGGTGCCCAGCGCCACGCGCGCCGCACCCGTCAGCGTGGCGCAGTCGACCATCATGGTGGGCTTCTCCGACGCGCCCTCGTGCAGGGCGTCGCACAGGATCAGGCGGCCCTCGGCGTCGGTGTTGCCGATCTCCACGGTGATGCCCTTGCGCGTCGGCACCACGTCCATCGGCCGGAAGGCGTCACCCGACACGCTGTTCTCGACCGCCGGCACCAGCAGGCGCAGCCGCACCGGCAGCTTCGCGGCCATCACCATCGCCGCCACCGCCATCACCGTGGCGGCACCGCCCATGTCCTTCTTCATCATGAGCATGCCGCTCGCGGGCTTGAGGTCGAGGCCGCCCGTGTCGAAGCACACGCCCTTGCCGACCAGCGTCACCTTGGGATCGCTGTCCTTGCCCCAGGTCAGGTCGATCAGCCGCGGCGCGCGCGAACTGGCGCGGCCGACAGCATGCACCATGGGGTAGTTCTGCTTCAGAAGATCGTCACCCACGATCACCTTGATCCTGGCCTTGTGCGTCTTGGCGAGGTCCTGCGCCGCGGCCGCGAGCTCGGCCGGCCCCATGTCGGACGACGGCGTGGTGATCAGATCGCGCGCCATCGAGATCGCCTCGATCATGGCCGTGGCGCGCGCCTTGTCGGCGCCCTGCGGCCACACGATCTTGACCGCGCCCGACTTGCCCTTGTTCGTCCGGTAGCGCTCGAAGCGCCAGATACCCAGCCCGATCGCCACGGCAGCATCGGTCGGCGACACCGGCGCGGTGTCAGAGGCCAATCGCCACGTGCCGGCGGGCAGCCTGGTGGCAAGCGCGCCGAAGTCCCAGAGGCTGGGCTTGGCTGACAACACAAGCACTGCACCCGCCGCCTTGCCGTCGCGGCCCGGCAGCACGGCGAGATCGCCCGCCTTGCCGGTGACACCGGTCGATTCGAGCCAGCCGCGACGCGCCGCATTCTGCTCCTTGAGCCACTTTCGCCATCACGATTGTCCGACAATCTGTATGGGCAATGAAGAAGATGACCGGTCGACGAAAGGCAGCGCCATGGACATGCTCACAAATCTGTAGTGCAACGGTTAAGATTGCCGGCCAAAGTGCTGCGCTGGCAAGGAGGGTGTATGGCCGACTTCACGCTGGTGATCGGCAACAAGAACTATTCTTCATGGTCGCTGCGCGGCTGGCTGATGGCCAGGGCTGCCGGCATCGAGTTCGACGAGATCGTCATACCGCTCGATCTGCCGGAGACGCAGCCGACCATCCGCAAGCATTCGCCCTCGGGCCGCGTGCCGGTGCTGCTGCATCGCGGCCTCGCGGTATGGGAGTCGCTGGCGATCGGCGAGTATCTCAACGACATCAAGCCCGAGGCAGGCCTGTGGCCGGCGGCGGTGGCGGCCCGCGCCCATGCCCGCTCGATCTCGACCGAGATGCATGCGGGCTTTCTGGAACTGCGCAACAACATGCCGATGAACATCCGCGCATCGTATCCGGGCAAGGGCATGACGACCGCGGTGCGCGCCGAGATCGAGCGCATCACCTCGATGTGGCGCGACTGCCGCAAGCGCTTCGCCGGCGCAGCCGCCAAGGACGACGGCTTCCTGTTCGGCCAGTTCACGGCCGCCGACGCCATGTATGCGCCGGCGGTGACGCGGCTCAAGACCTACGCGGTGCAGATGGATTCCGACACCGATGCCTACTGCAAGGCCATTCTCGGCTACCCGCCGATGAAGGAATGGGTCGACGCCGCCAAGAACGAGCCCTGGCTGATCGAGGGCTACGAGCTGAAATAGGCTTCCCGACGCGATGATGGCAGACGTCGTCCGGCCGCTGGCGCTCACCGCCAGCCTCCTCGGTCGCTTCTGGCCGCAACTGCTGCTGATCGCGGCGTTGGGCTACATCGCGCGCGACCTCCTGCTCAATGCGGCGGTGGGCGTCGGCCTGCAGAACCCGCTCGGCGGCATGGTCGTGCTGTCGCTGGTGGTGCTCACCAAGCTCATGGTCGTGGTGCTGATGTTCGCGGCGCTGCGACCGGGCATGCCGGCGCTCGCCGCGCTGCGGCAGGAAGCGTCGCCTGCGGTCGCTGCCGGTCGCCCGGCGGCGGGCGACCACATGCTGGCCGTGACGGCGGCAGCGATCCTGCCGTTCTTCGCCTACTACGCGGCGTGGGGCTTCCTCGGCGACACGGTGCGGGAATATTCGCGGCTGGCGCTGCAACGCGTGCCGTTCGGCGAGCGGCTCGACATCTTCAACTTCGTGCATTCCGAAGGCATGGTGGCCTCCATCGCCGCCTGCTGGGCGATCCGCTGGTTCGCCAAGCGCATGAACGCCCGCGCGCAACGGCCCTACTGGCGCCTGCTGGTCGTGGCGGCCGATGCGACCTGGGTCTTCATCGGCCTCTATGCACTCGGCGTGTGGAAGAACGACCTCATAACCTGGATCGGCGCGGGCGCGATCCTGCAGAGCCTCAACGAATCGCTGTCCATGGCGGCACATGCCGCGGGTGGCTTCACGCCGGTCGAGTTCCGCCCGGTGCCGTTGTTCGACCAATTGCAGCGCCTCTTCTTCTACGCGCTCCTGCCCCTGGTCTGGCTGGTGATGGCGG
>JAEZHS010000358.1 GCA_023436825.1 Pseudomonadota bacterium
GGACGGTAGGTGTCGCCTGGATCAGTGGTGTCGGCATGCCATGCCCTCTGTCAACCTGCTTCAGCTCTTCGACGACCTCGTTGACCGTTTGACAGCGCAACTCGCCACCGGCGCGGTCGCACGCACGCGCCAGGCAATCGAAGATCGCGGCCACGGCCGGATGGCAATGCGGAATGCCCGGTCCCGTACCCGGCGCGTGGTAGTCAGCTCTCATGGAGTGGGCGTGGGTCTTGATGAACAGTTGTCCACCAAGGGTCACGGATTTTGCAAGCCATGTCGAAACGACCGGCTCCGTATTCTTCAAATAGGCCAGGGTCGAGATTGAATGGTAGTCGAGCGAGGACTGATGCGCCTTGATCGGTGAATTCCAGATCAGGAAGCGATCGGGGCGCATGATGTTGCTGCCGGCTGCCACCGCTTGAGGGTCGGAGCGCGCATCGTCGTAGGCGCGGGCAAGGTCGATCGGCAGGCAGGTGAATGGCGCTTCCAGCTTGGGGTCGCAGTAGCTGCGGCCGGCCGGAAAGGAAAAGTCGCCGAAGCCGCCGTGCCGAACAAGCAGCGCCAGCTCATCGCTGACGTGGCAAATCAGCGGATCGGATGCATTGAGTGCCCAGTTGCCATGGACGAAGGCCCAACGCTCGAACGGCATGCCGATCTCGCGGCCGATTGTCTCCTTGCTCAGTCTGAGATGCAGGTCGAGCCGGCTGCTGTCCTTTTCCGCGGTGCTCCTGGAGTTTACCCACCGCGAAACCGGATGGTCGAAATGCGAGGTATTGCGCGTCCAGAACTCGTGATGGACGTGCAGATGGATCTCATGGCCGTCGGCGACCAGCGGACGCATCGCGTCGGCGGCGAGCTTTTCCTGCCGTGCCGAGCGCGCATTGAAGACCACCTCGTCTCCCGGCGCGTGCTGATCGCCTCGATTGAGCGGTCCATCGGTCTGTAGGCGATACGGGACGAACACGTTGTAGAAGAGGCTGAGGCGCCGCGCGTAGGGAGACGACCGGGCCATCTTGGCCATTTGGTCGACTGCCCGGGCGCTGGGTTCGTCGATGTTGTTCGACCACGGCTCGAAATGATCGGTGTGGAAATAGATCACCGACTTGCAGGCGCGCCTCTTCAGGATATCGGCCAGTGCGTCGATCGTCATTGGTCGATGCCGTAAACTGCGAGCGTTCGCTGCACCATCGCTGCCATGCTGAACCGCTGGCGGACGAAGGACGGGGCTTCGGCCTGGGCATTGGCAATCCAGCCCGGTTCCTTCAGGCAGCGATCGACATGGTCGGCAAGGGCGCCGGCGAGCTCGGAAGGCTCGTTGCAGCGGACCGCCCAACCGGTGACGCCGTCAGCGATTGTCTCGCCGACGCCGCCGACGTCGGGGGCCACCACGGGAACGCCTAGAGACTGCGCTTCGAGCAGGACGTTGGGCAGGCCTTCATGCCGCGAGGTCAGCAACACCACATCCATTGCCTTGTAGCAGGAGCCGATTTCGTCCTCCCGTCCAGGGAGATGTAGCCGATCGGCAATGCCGACGCGAGCCGCCCGCTCCTGCATGTCGGTCCGCATGGGCCCATCGCCGTAGACGATGAAATGCGCCCGCGACTGGCGCCGCGCGATGACGGCCGCTGTGTCTACCCACAGCAGCGGGCGCTTCTCCTCGCTCATTCGAAAGGCGCTGCCGATCACGGGAGCATCGGGGGGGATCCCGAGCTCCTCGCGCACCGCGCGGGTGCGGCGCGGATCGACGCTTCGGGCAAGCTGGTCGAAGTCGATGCCGTTGTAGACGACCTCGATGGTGGAGGGATCGATGCCCAGCCAGTCCGCATAGTCGCGGGCGCCGGCAAGGCTGTTGTTGCTGACGACGACGGCGGGATGTCCCAGCACCGCCTGGTAGCCCTCCTGCATGAACCGCTTGAGGCGGCGGCGAGGGTTGTCCGGGCGAACGCTGCGCGTGCCCAGCACCACGCGGGGCACGCCGGCCAGGAGAGCGGCGACGACGGCGGTCAGGTTGGTGGCGTCCTGCCAGGCATGCACCACCTGTGGCCGACGACGCGTGAACTCCCTCATCCAGAATGCAATCAAGCCCGCCATATCCGGCGGGAACGACCGGACGATACGCGAGAACGGGGCGAACTCCGGCAAGAGCAGCCAGGAATCGAGGGCATTTTCCGGTGGCGTTACCACCGCCACCGACTTTTCCGCCAACAGCGGCAGGAAGAAATCCCGCTGCGTGCGCCGCGACAGGGAAATGCAGAACAAGGCAAGGTCGAAGGGCGACGTCGAATCGCTTAGACCGCGCAGCAGATTGACAACTTGCCGCTCCGCGCCGCCGGGAGCGAGTGAGGAAGTAATCGAGATGATTCGGCGGGGAACCGGCTCATAGGCGGCGATCGCCGTATCGGCGATCTCACGGACGATCCGGAACAGTCGCTCGGGAATCAGTACGTCGCCGGCATTGATGGGCGCCGTGGCCAGGGCAACGTGATCGACGCCGATCAGGTTCAGGGTATGCACCGTGTCGACGAGCTGCTTTGCCACCCTGACATCCGAAGGCTTGAGCTCCCGGCTGGCCAGAAGATGGTGGAACGCACCGTCGACCACTCCTTGCCGGAAGTAGTGCTGGCCGAGGCGCGCCTGGTGGGCTGCCTCGCCTGGCTCAGCGGCAATTGCTCGTTCGAAGTGGCTCACGGCGCGGTCATGGAACTGCGCCGCCTGGGCGGCGAGGCCGAGCTTGACCCACGATGCGACGGTGGGCGGTAAGGCCGCCTCGGCAGCGTCGAGTGCCGCGAGCGCCTCGGCATCACGCTCGGCGCTGGCCAGCATGAAAATGAGTTCGGACCACGCGTCTGCGTTGTTGGGCGTCTGGGCGCAGACCTTGCTCCATGCCTCGATCGCCTCCTGGGTGCGCCCAAGCTGTCTTAGCAGTCGTCCGCTGTAGAGCAACGCGTTGGCATTGCTCGGGTCCAGAACGAGGACCTTCGTGTATGCGGCAAGGGCCTCATCGACGCGATCGAGGGCCTGCAGACTGCGGCCTAGGCCGACGAGGACGTCGGGCCGCTGGGAATTGATGCTGTGGAGCGTTTCGAAAGTGGTGGCGGCAACGCTCCACTTGGCTTGAGCGAATGTCAGCCGCGCCAGGCCCATCAGCGCAGAGGCATCCAGCGGTGCCCGCTTCAGCGCCGCGCGATATTCGGCTTCGGCCTCCATGGGACGTCGGGCGCGCTCCAGCAACGCGGCCCGTTGGACCAAGGCGAGGGGCGAACTGGTTTCGCGTTCGGCAACCAGCCGCCAGAGGTCCAAGGCCTGCTCGAGCCGGCCTGGATCCCGCGACAGCAGCTGTGCCAGGCGCTGCAGGGCGTTGCGGTCCTGCGGGTCCCGTTCGAGGAGCCGCCGATAGACCTGTTCTGCCCGGTCCCAATCGGTCGCTTGCTCATGTTGGCGAGCCAGTGCGAGCTCCAAAGCGACGCCTTGCGGGCTCGCCTTGGCAAGACCGGGGACTGACGGCGCAGTCGGGGAGCGAGGAATGGTGACCGGGGCAACGTACCGGCGGTCCAGGACCGCGCTGAGTTCGGCGATGGCTTCGATAGCCTTGTCATGCCCCGGAGCAAGTCCCAGGACATGATGGTACTGGTCCAGGGCCTCCTCGAGTCGGCCGCTGCGATGGAGGGCTCGTGCCAGCTGGAACGCCGGTCCCGTGCGCTGCGGCGAAACGTCGACCATGCGTCGCCAGATATCGACTGCTTCCTCGAACCGGCGTTCGCGCAGGAGCAGCCGCCCCAATCCGATGAGGGCTGACGCTCTTCGCGGATGCCGCGCCAGAAGCCGGCGGTAAATCCGCTCGGCAGCGCCAGGGCGCCCGGCGCGTTCGTGGCGGTCGGCAAGCAGCACGGGCCATTCCCGCGGATCCAGGACGTCCCGCAGCAGCATTCAGCGCTCGGTTCCCGCCTGGCAAGATTGCCGGTCTAACTGTGGGCTACGCACCAGCGCTTTCTACGTCAATTGGCGGACCGGCGCACTACTTTGGGGCGTTCCGCCGTGGCAAAGGATTGCTCGCATCGTGGGGAGCCGCCACAGTGCCGAGCATGGCAACGGATCTCGAAAAACAGGCTTCGGCCCAAGCCTTTGCGCTTTTGCCGCCGTTTCGCCGAGAAGGCGCCGCAGGCTGGATTGCCGACCTGCCTGCCGAGCTTCGGTCGCTAACGGACAACAACGAGCAGCCTTATCGCTCGCTGCTCCGCCTGTTCGAGGATGGACGGGCCTTGGTGCCGCCGCACGCCGGTCACGCGACGATCCGGACCGGCGGTCGGGGTGCGTATTCGTTCTGGATGGATGTCTTGTACTTTTCGACGTCCGACGGCAGCGATCCGAACACAAACGGACGTTCCTACACGGCGGTATTGGGCCAGTCCGCGCCGGGCCCGTCTGAGCTCCAGCCCTGGCCCCACGAGCCCGAGCCTGAATGGACCAGGCCCGACCGGCCCTTGCGCTGCGCCGTCATCGGTCTGGGAAATCGTGGCCTGGGCCTTGCGCGGCTCGCTGAGAGCTTCGCCGGCGTCGAGATCAGCTGGTGCGTGGACCGCTCGCCGCAGCGGGTGAGGGAAGCGCTCAAGCTGTTCGGCACGAATGCGCGCGGCACGACGGAGGTCGCGGTGCCGCTGGGTGACGCGAACGTGGATATCGTCTTCGTAACCGTACCGGACCACCTCCATCGAGACGTCGCCGTGCCTGCCTTCGCCGCGGGCAAGCATGTCTTTCTCGAGAAGCCGTTGGCTACGACGGCCATCGATGCGACCGCCATCCTGGCAGCGTGGAAGCAAAGCGGGCGCGTCCTGCAGTTGGGGTATGTGCTCCGCCAGGCGCCGTTCTATGCAGCAATCCGCGAGGTCTTGCGCAAGAATATGCTTGGGCCGATTCGCCTCGCCGGCCTGACGGAACAGCTCGCCGTTCGCCATGGCGGTAGCTTCATGAGACGGTGGCACGCCCAGAGTGCCAGATCGGGCGGCTTGCTGGTCCACAAGGCATGCCACGATCTCGATATCGTCTGCTGGCTGCTCGATAGCCGTCCCCGGTTCGTCAGCAGCTTTGGCGGCCTCGACACGTTCGCCGGGCCACCGCCGGCGATGTTCTGCTCCCAATGCGACCGTCGGGCCGTATGCCCGTATGTTGACACCGGCCTTTATGAGCGTCGCACGCCGGAGGAGGCGGCAGATCCGACTGCCTACGGTCTCGATCGCTGCGTCTTTCGCACGGACAAGGACATCGTCGACAACCAGGTGGTTTCGTTCGTCCTTGAGAACGGCGTCCGCGGAACGTTTCACCTCGCCATGCAGGGACCTGTTCGCAGCGAGCGACGGATCACCCTGATCGGGGATCGTGCCCGTCTTGAGGGTCTCTTCGAAGCCGGGAGCTTCACCGTGACCTTCACCGATTCCGGTCGGCCGCCGTTCGTCTGGTCGGCTGACGCCCGCGCCCGCGGCTCGCACGGCGGCGGCGATCGTGTGACGATGCAGGCATTCATGAATGCCTGCGCCGGACGGGGACCGCCGCCTGTCACCTCGTCAGAAGAGGCCTTACGCGGCCTCGTCTTTGCCTTGGCGGCAGAAAAGGCCCGCAAGGGCGAGCTTCTCGTCCGTCTCGAAAGGCAGGACTTCGAGCTCGTAGCCTGACGGCCTAGCGGGCCGCCGTTGCACTGCCGCCGTTCGCCGGCGGAAGTGCTTTCAGGAACTCCGCTACTTCCGCTGCCTCGCGCAGTTCCGGATCCAGCCTCAGGGCCTTTTCCGCCGCGTTCAGGCCGCGGTCGCGGATCTTCAGCGATCGGCAGCAACGGGCGACCTGCAGATGACTGTGGCTGTCGCCGGGGTTGCGCGCGCTGATGCTCTCCCACACGGGCAGGGCTTCGGCATAGGCGCGTGTCCTCATCAGCGTTCGGCCGAGCACCGTCGACGCATAGGAATCGCCCGGCGCCTTCTGGAGATAGCGGCGGCAAAGCTCCACCGCCGAGGTCGAGTTGGCATCCCATGCCTGGCGGATGTCGTCGCGTTGCCGACGCAGCAGGTCCCGGCGCAGTTGCTGGATCTCGCTGTCGCTGGGGCGGATCGACAGGACAGCCTCGCTGAGATCCCACGCGAGGTCGATGTCTCCGGCCGACGCAGCCTGCCGAGCGTCGCGCACGAGCGGGGCATGAAGGGAAGCAATCGACGCCTCGGCCTCCCGCTTCACGTCGGAATCGCTCAATGCCCTGGCCTTCTGGAAGGCTCTCAAGGCGCCAAGGCGATCGCCGGCATGGTTCTGCGCCAAGCCATAGGTCAGCCAGCTGCTGGCATCCTTGGCATTGAGCTCGGTGCAGCGGCGGAAAGCATCGCCGGCCTCCGCGATATTGCCACGCGTGAACTGGGCGCGACCGACGGTCTGCCAGGCCTCGAAACACTCCGGGTTGATGCGCGCCGCCATCATCCCGTGCTCGACGGCGCCGTCGAAGTCGCGGCTGTTGAAGGTTTCGCGCATGGCCACGAGGCTGGGTGCGCATAGCTTGTCCAGGGCCCGCTGGGCGCTGCTGTCCGCCGGCTTTACGACCCTGGCGGCGCGATAGTAGGCGGCGGCCTCCAGCTCGCGCGACGCAAGCTCCTGCTCGAGGGCGGCCATCAACCAGCCAGAGTAGGTCTTGTTGACGATTTCAGTCAGCGCCGGGTCGCTTGCGAACTTGCCCTGGAGCGACGCCAGCAGACGTGCCGCGCCTTCGTGGTCGAGTTCCTGAAGGAGCCGCGACAGCGCTGTCAGCGCACGACCCCGGTCGATGGCGAAGAGGCCGACGAGAAGGGAGTCTGAGGCCTCTTCCCAACCCGTTTCCAGGCTGGCACTGACTGCAATTTGCAGCGGTTCGGCGTCGGTCCGACGTTCGGCGGCCTGCTTGGCCCAGTCCAGGGCTTGGGCGTATCGTTGACGGCGAAGGTGAATCCGCGCCGCCTGCAAGGCCGCTTCTGCGTCGCTTGGGTTGGTGCGCCCGAGGCGCTCCCAATAGCGGAGTGCCACGTTTTCGTCGCGCGTCAGGTTGCCGATGCGACCGCCGGTGCGCAGCGCCTCCACGTTGTCGTTGGCGATGGCCAGGACCTTGTCGACCGCCCGGAGAGCCTCGGCATGGTTGCCGTCGCGGAACTTCATCCTCAGGTCGAAGATCGCCGATTCGAGCGGTAGCAGATTGATTTCCTGCAGCTTTTCGATCAAGGGTTGCAGGACGGACGTGTTCCGATCCCTGTCGAGTTGGTCGAGAAGCGGCAGAAGCGCCCGCGGCTCGCCAGAGAGTTCTTCCCGGCACGACTGGATCGTCGACGCGGCGTTTTCGACTTCTCCGGCGGCCAACATTTGCTGCAATTTTTGCAGCGTGCCCTCGACGGTCATGATACCTCCCCCTTCATCGGCTTGGCCCGATGCTCAACCCGGACGCAAAAAACCAGAGGGATATGCTAGCGTCAAGGCGGCATCTGATCGCTGCCGGAGGCTTACGAAAGCATTACAACTGGCGCGGGATCGAGCGGTAGTGTGCATGGCGCATCGTTCGCGATGATGAGGGAAGCGGTATTAGGGTACTGGCGGGAAGATGAGCGAACTGGCGGACGACACCTCGGCCTTGTCGGGCGGCTACCGGCGGTTTTTCGCCGCCGAGTGGCATGTTCGTTTCGGCCAGCTTCGCGATCGCTTGGGCAACGGAGTGGCGGCCGAGGCTCGCTACCGCAAGGCGTTGACCTACCGGCCAGGATGCTTGCGGGCTTTGAGCGGCCTTGGCCGTCTCCTCCTGCGCAATGGGCGCTACCATGAAGCGGTGGAGGTCTGGCGCCGCGTTGTCGCCACGAGCCCGACGTCCGTCGCCATGGCATTTCAGTTCTCGCGTGCCTTGCACCGCGCCGGCGAGATCGACCAGGCGATCAGCCAGTACCTGCGCGTCGTCACTCTGGCCCCGGCGCACGACAAGGCGTGCACCGCCCTGGAAGAATTGGCCGCTCGATGTCTGCGTGCCGATATGGGGCGTACAGGCACGGATGGAATAACGCAGGCCTTGCAGATCGGTTTGCAACTGCTCGAGCGGCAACCGGACGCGCAGCGCTGCCGCGACGCTGCCCTGGCCATCGCCAGGACGATTTCCGCCGTCGGGGAGACCCTGCCCGCGCCGACGTCTGACCGCGCCCTGCGCTATTTCGAGGCTGCCCTGGAGCTCGCTCCTGATCTGGTCGAAGCACAGCGTGGCGCCGCACTTTGCTTCGAACGGAACGGCCACCTGGACAAGGCGCTTGCCATTCTGGACCGCCAGCTGGCGGCCAATCCGCTGTTGGTCGAGCCGCAGCTGCACCGGGACCGCATTCTCGCATCCATGGAAGTTCCGACGACTGCGCCGGTGCTGTCGCGAGAGACAATGCTGGCGCGGGCGCGCCGGTTGATCACGAGCGAGCCCGCAGATCCGCGGGAGCGCCAAGCCGTCCTTGCGCGGGCCCGGAGGCTGATGGCGGGCGAGGCGGCCGATCCACAGGAACGCCAAGCCGTCCTTGCCCGGGCCCGGAGGCTGATGGCGGGCGAGGCGGCCGATCCACAGGAACGCGAAGCCGTCCTTGCCCGGGCCCGGAGGCTGATGGCGGGCGAGGAGGCCGATCCACAGGAACGCGAAGCCGTCCTTGCCCGGGCCCGGAGGCTGATGGCGGGAGAGGCGGCCGATCCGCGGGAGCGCGAAGCCGTCCTTGCGCGGGCCCGGAGGCTGATGGCGGGAGAGACGTCTGATCCGCAGGAGCGTGAAGCGATCCTTGCCCAGGCGCGGGGGCTGATGACGGGAGAGACGACCGATCCGCAGGAGCGCGAAGCGATCTTGGCGCAGGCGCGCCGGCTGCTCATCGGAGAGCCCGATGTAGCTGTTACGCTCGACCCGCAAGAACGCGCAGCCATCCTTGCCCAGGCGCGAGGGCTGTTCACGGGGGACGCCGCGACTCCGGAGGATCGAGACGTGCTTCTGGCGCGTGCCAAGAGGTTGCTGAGCGGCACCTCAGGAGATGCTGCCGGTTCGCTCGATCCAATGGACCGCGATGCCTTGATGGCGCAGGCTCGCCGCCTTGTAAGCGGGGCTGCAGCCGAGGCCGACAACGCCGCGGCCGATCGGAAGGCGATGGAACGCTTGCTCCGCTCGGCCCAGGCGGCCTTGACGGAGGGCAGGCTTGAGGAAGCCGCGGCGCTCTATGACGAGGTTTTGAGCCTCGGCGATGACCCCCGGGCGCTTCTTGGCGCGGCCCAGGTATACAGGCGCCAGCGCCGCTGGGGCGAAGCAGCCGATGTCCTGACACGCCTGGTCGTTCTTCAGCCGCGGTCCGTTCAGTCGAAGCGATGGCTGGCTCAGGCGTTGTTGCAGGATGGACAGTTGGCGGCCGCGGCTGCCGCCTACGTCGATCTCAGCATTCTCCAGCCCGATTCCAGCGATGTCTGGCAGTCGCTCGGGCAACTCCAGAAGCGCCTTGGCAACTGGTCGGGAGCCCGCGTTGCATGGACGCGCCTGATCGAGATCGATCCAGCCGCAGTTGGTCCTCGCTTCGAGTTGGCCTGGGCGTGCCATCAGGCAGGGGATGGTGACGCAGCACGCACCCAGTTGCAGGAGATTCTGGTCCGCGATCCCGAGCACCGGCCGGCACTGACCTTGCTGGGACGCATGACGTCAGCAACGGATCCAGACGACTCCCTAGTCTGTTGGGGCAAGCTTGCTGCTCTCGATCCGGCGGCAATCGAACCGCACCTGCAGATTGCCCGGATTCATCTGCGCCAACAGCGCTTGGAGCGGGCTGAATCGTCATTCCGCGCGGTGCTGGACCGGGATTCGCGCCATGCGGAATCCATGGCATCCATCGGCAGGATCTTGGCCGAACGGGACCCGGAGGAAGCCGTTCGCTACTTCCTGCGCTGGACTGAGCAGGACAACGAAGCCATCGGCCCCTGGCTTGCCATCGCACAGATGAGGTCACGCGCCCGGCAGGCGGACTTGGCGGAAGCAGCCTACCGTCGGGCCCTGGAGATCGATCCGCTGCATCAGGAGGCGCTTATGCGTCTCGGTCGCCTGCTGACGGAAGGGGGACAGCAGGAGGCGGCCTTGGAAGTGTGGTCGCGACTCGGGGAATTGTCTCCCAGGCAGGTCGAGCCCAAGCTGCAGGCGGGCCGCATCCTTTATGCTCGCCACGACCCGCGAGCCGAGGATGCGCTTCGCGCGGTGCTGGCAATCGATCCGACGAACAGGCAGGCGCTACGGTACCTTGCGCAGTCATTGGGTCGTGCGCGAGGGACTATCGATGCCGCCCTCGAAGTCTGGCAACAACTTGCCGACCTGGACTCCGATTCTGTCTTTCCGATCGCCCAGCGTGGTCGCCTGTTCGCCCGCCTCGGCCGCTTGGCCGACGCGGAGGCAGAGTACCGTCGTGCCCTTGCGCGCGACCCTCATGATCCCATGGCGCTTCGCGACTTGGCGCGCTTCTACCGTGTGCAGCTCCGTTGGGACGACGCAGCCGACATCTACCGGACCCATCTTCGGGTCGATCCGCAGCGCATGGACGCAATCCTTGGCCTGGGTCAGTGCCTCGATCGCACCAATCGTCTGCCGGAGGCCAAGGAGCTCTACGATCGTGCGCTGAGCCTGGAGCCTGACAATATTACTGCGCTCGGCTATCGCGGGCGGCTGTTGCGCACCCGCGGCCGGGTGGATGATGCGATTGCCGACTTCCGGCGTATTTGCGAACTCGACCCGCAGAACGCTGGGGCATGGCATGAACTGATCTTCCAGCTGGCCGGCGCTGAACGCGAGCCGGAGGCGCTTTCCGCCCTCGCGAACGCCGAGAAGGCCCTTGGCGACGGGCCCGAAACCTGGATGGTTCTTGCCCGTGCGGCCGCCGCCGCGCTGTTCGAGGATCAGGCAATCGCCTATTTCGAGCGCGCTCTCGCTGCCCGCCCGGACAGCGCCGAGTACCGGGCACAGCTCGGACTGCACTATGCCCGCCAGGGCGTTGTCGATGGTGCCTTTCACCATTTGCTCGATAGCCGCGACTTGGCCCCTCGCAATGTTGAAGTGGCGAAAGGCTTGTTCGATGCCACTCGGATTATCGCAACACTGGGCCTTGACCATGTTGCCTTGCGTCGCGCGGGGCGGACGGTAGGTGACATTCTGGTTCCCGAACGTCTGTTCCACCATGTGCGCCGCGTGGCGGATACTGCCGTTGAGCCCTACGAACCCGTGCCACGCAGGATTGTAGCCATCAGCGCGACCTTGGCCCCTGGGGGGGCAGAGCGACAGCTCGTCAATATGTTGCGGGGCCTGAGTGCGCCGGCTTACGGGCTCGACTTGAACCTGTTCTGCATCTCGCTGACGTCGCGCCTGCGGCGGGACTTCTTCCTGCCGGTGCTGGATGGCACGGGCGTGGAGGTCGTGTCTCTCGATTCCTCGGACGTGGAGAACTGTCTTTGGCAACCGGAGGTCGCGCCCTTTGCCGAGTTGATCCGGCATTTTCCGCGCGACATGGTGATGCCCATTGCCTTCTGGTTGCAGGAGTTCAGGCGCCGACGTCCGCAGGTCGTCCATGCCTGGCAGGATTCGACCAACCTTACTGCGGTGGTCGCTGCCGTGTTGGCGGGGGTCCCGCGTATCGTGCTGTGCTGCCGCAGTGTGCACCCCGACAACCCACGCCGCCGGCTGAGGCGGTTCATGAATGAGGCCTATCGGGCGGTGCTGGACCACCCGTCGGTCGTCATGAGCAACAACAGTCGGGCCGGCGCCGACGACTATGCCGAGTGGCTGGACATGGCGCCGGAGCGTATCGAGGTCGTCTACAATGGTGTCGATTTCGACCGCTTGCGCTCGAGCCCCGAGGAAGCGGAGGCCGCTCGCCGCCAATTGGGCATTCCGGGAGGGGCGCCGGTTCTGGGCGGTGTCTTCCGCATGAGCGAGGAGAAGCGGCCGCTACTCTGGCTGGACGTCGCGGCAGCGGTTGCGCGGCAGGATGAAACCGTGCATTTCGTCATCTGTGGAGACGGTCCGATGCGCGACGAGATGCTGAAGCATGCCGCCGCCTTGGGGATAGCCGACCGGGTCCACATGCCGGGGGCGCAGTCGAATATCGGCTCCTGGTACAGGTTGATGGGCGTCGTGATGTTGACGTCGCGGCATGAGGGGTTGCCGAACGTCCTACTGGAGGCCCAATCCTTGGGGATTCCGGTGGTGGCGCCGGATGTCGGTGGGATGAGCGAAGTGGTCGAGCAGGGGATTACGGGTTGGACGATCCGCGATGCCGACGCCGAGAGCCTGGCGGAGCGGGTTGTTCACTGCCTGTCCAATCAGGATTGGCGGCGGTTGGCCGTCGAGCGCGCGCCGGTGTTCGTCCGCGAGCGCTTCGGCATTCCGACCATGCTGCGCCGCAATCTCGAAGTATATGGCATCGAGCAGGAACCGGCGGTTACCCGATGAACGCAACCGACGCATCTCGCGAGGTTTTCCATGGACGGTAGTTTTGCCCTGGCGATGGCGGATCTCGTCGACATCCTGAAGCGACGCCAGATCAAGCGCATTCAGTACTTTCACGCCGACCATTTCGAGCCGTGGTCGCGTGGTCTCAACGAGAAGTATGCGCGCGGCGTCGAGCGCATGGGCGCAATGTCTCGTGCCTCGGCCTTCGGCCGCAAGCTCAGTCTCTTCTATTGCGCGTACGTCCCCTACGATCTCCGGCTAGTGCCGACGGAGGGCATGCTGCCGGGCGACGCCGTATTCTTCGGCCCCAGGTCGGCCGATCAGGATCGGATAGCGACCAGCGTGATCCGGCCGTTGGTGACCTCCGATCAGCACGAGATGCACCTGCACGTTCATCACGAATGGTGGACGCGCAACGACTCCAACCTCGACAGTCCGGTCTCGCGCTGGGTCAATGCCAACAGCACGGCGGACATGGACTGCAGGCGCCTCGATCACTTTTTCGACCGGTGCAAGCAGGTGATTGCCGGGGAGATCGGGCGAAGCTTCGACCGTTGGGGGTTTGTTCACGGCAACTGGGCGCTGGCTGCGTCGGACCCGCTGATCTGCACGGTCGAGAACGAGCTCAGCATGATCATGCGCCATGGCGGTTGGGGCGATTTTTCCTTTCCGGCCGGGCGCGGCTATTGCGACCCCAAGCTGGAGACGCCATTCACCTGCCTGCCGCTCGACTGCAAGCGCGCCTATGATGATCCCGACGCCGATCCTCGTGTCCTTGAGGCCGGCGCAGGTGTTCTTCGACCCGATCGATTCTTCATCTGGAACTCACCGATCAAGGCTCGGTATTCGTCGATCGACTATTACAGCGAGTCGAACCGGAAGGAGTTCAACGAGCCAGAGCATCTCGTCGGCCAATGGCTCAACGGCTCCGTCACTTTTGGAAGCGATCTCTTTTTGAAGACGCACGCCCATTCGATGAAATGGGAATATGAGATTGCCGATGAGGGTTCGCTCATCCCGCATGTCTATCCGCCCGTGATCAAGGTCTTCGAGCAGCTGTTGCGCGCTTGCGACGGAGCCGGCGTCGAATTCGTGCCCGTCACCGTCAACGAGGCCATGACGTGGCTTCATGCCTATGACTCCGGCCAGCCGGCGACTGAGATGGAACGTGTTGCAGACGTCGTTGCCACGCAGTCTGGGCAGGCCGGCTCAGCCACGAAGAAGACCGTGATCGCCGATGCCGCTGCGGCGCCGTCCAAGAAGCAACCGATCGGCATGCTTGCCTCGATCGAGAGCCGGATCGCTCCGATATTGAGAGGCTGGGTGCAGAGCGACCCAAAGCACATGGCGGGCGCCGGCGAATTCTATAGCAACCTCTTGAGCGGCGAGCGCATTCTGCAGGACTACGAGCGCGCGGTGCTCGAATACGTCGTGGAGAGATTCCCTGCGGACCGCACGAAGATCGTGGAAGTAGGAGTCGGCTACGGAATTCTCAGTGTGCTGCTCGCGGCGGCGGGATATGAGGTGACCGCGTTCGAGGGTGATCCGCTGCGCCTTGCGGGATTTCAGTTCCTCGCCGATTCCATCGGTCGGGACCTGCCCGACACTCGCTCGAGGTTGCAGCCGGCATTCGGTTGGTTTCCGGACGCTTTTGAGCCCTCCATGTTGAACAGTGGTCGGCGCAATGTGCTGCTGATGACGAACGTCGTCGCCACGGCGACCGCGCAGCGGGAGAACACGATTCTCGAGACGGCCCGTCGGTTTGATGACCTGATCATCGATACGACCCGCTTTGGCGTCACTCGATACGAAGCTGAGGCGGCCGGTCGCTTGCACGAACGGGTCGCAGCCACCTATGGGTCGCAGTCGTCGTGCATCTGGAGCAATAAGCCGAACGAGATCTGGCACTTCGAGGCCGACGAGGAGGGAGTGCAGCCGCCGACTGCTTCTCCCGAAGCGCCGGCGGTCCAGCAGCCAAGTCCGCCGGGCATGCCCACCCCTGAGAGGCCTCCTGGACCGCTGGATCCTGCCTCTTTCAATGCCCAGCTGCTGGACCTGCAGCGCAGCTGGATGGCGGGTGACGGGGCCGTCCACCAACCCGACGACCTCTATGCGGCCAAGATAGCAAGAGGGACCACGCTTGAGGCCTACGAGCTTGCGATTGCTGACGTCATTGGCGAACGCTTCGACCGCGACACTGCCATTATGGAGATCGGCAGCGGCTACGGCGCCTTGGCGCTGCGGCTGGCTCAAGACGGATACGTGGTACAGGGTTGCGAAGGCGACCGTCGCCGGTCGGCGGCATTCGCATGGCATCTCAAGCAGTACGCGACACGCCACCCCGAGGTTTCGGGCCGCCTGGAGTGTGTGCCGGGCTTCTTCCCCGACGTTGTTGCTCCTGTGAGCGCCAAGGCGAGCAAACGTCTCTGCCTGGCCACGAACGTCACCTGTACCTACACGGCCACCCACCAGGACGCCATTTTCGACGCCATGCGGGATTTCGATGAGGTGATCATCGATCTGTCGAGGTTCGGCAAGCCACGCGACAAGCAGGAAGACCGCGACGCCCTGCGCGCGGCGATGGAGGCGCGGCATTTCGAGCCCGTCGAACAGGTGCACTTCGCCCCTCCCTATGAATACTGGCGCTTCCGGGTCAGACCTGCGCGAACTGCCGGGACGGATCCTGCGGCGGCCGACGCGGTGTTTCCGTTGAAGGGACAGTCAGGGGAACTCTACTCGATCCACGGCCGGCGCCGCCTGGATGCCTGCCCGGTTTGCACCGGGCGCAATACCGTCAATCTGTGGCGCATGCCGATGACCCTGCAGGTGCCGGCCAGTCTCTATTGCTTTGATTTTTGCCGCAGCTGCGAGAGTGTGTTCCTCAATCCGGCGTCGGAGACGCACAAGGACGAGTGCCGAAAGAGCGATCACCACCTGCGCCTCATGCAGGACGAAGCCCAGTGGAAAGCCTATGAAGAGGCCTACGATCGCTTCGCCAAATGGATTCCGGACAGAGCGACCACGCTCATGGACGCCGCTTGCGGCGTCGGGCAGTACCTCGTCGTTGCGCGCAAGCGCGCTCCCGACCGATGGAGTCGCCTGATCGGGCTCGAGCTGTCGGAGAAGTACGTCGCGCATATGCGCGCCCAGAACATCGAGGCTCATTTGGTCGACATCGACAACGACGAACTCGGACAGGCCGTCAAGCCGGAGACTGTCGACTTCGTCACCTTCTGCGATGCCTTCGAGCACGTCGAACGGCCGCTGGACGCGTTGCGTAAGCTCCTGGTGACGCTGCGGCCGGGCGGGCGCTTGGTCTTCACCGCGCAGCGCTATGGCACCGACGTGCAGGCCGCGGTGCGGCCCGAGCCGATCTATATCGGCGAAAGGGTGCTGAAGGAGCTGCCGCAACGGCTCGGCTGCCGCGTCGTCGACGTGACGACGAGCGGTGCGCGCTACCACGTGATCCTCGAGAAATAGGTCGCTCCGATGTGTGGCATGGCTGGTGCATTGCTGACCGCGGCGGGGAGCCTATCCATCGCCGAACTTCGTCGTCGGGCGCGTGCGATGACGACCATACTGCATCATCGCGGGCCGGACGGATTCGGCGTGTGGGCCGATTCCCATGTCAGCCTCGCGCATACACGCCTTGCCATCATCGACACCACCAACGCGGCGGCGCAGCCGATGCACGATGTGACGGACACGGTGCACATCGTGTTCAACGGCGAGATCTACAACTTCCTCGACCTGCGCGCCGAATTGAAGGCGGACGGCTACGAGTTCCGCAACCGCAGCGACACGGAGGTGCTGGTCAACGGCTATCGCAAGTGGGGCACCGGGCTTTTTGCCAAGCTCGTCGGCATGTTCGCGCTCGCGATCTGGGATTCACGCGAGAAGCGCCTGGTGCTGGCGCGTGACCGGTTTGGTGAGAAGCCGCTGTACTACGCCGAACGGCCCGATGCGCTGGTTTTCGGTTCCGAGATCAAGGCGCTGCTCACCTGGCCTGGCATGCCGCGCCAGCCGGACATGGTGGGCCTGCACGACTATCTGACGTTCGGCTTCACCCTGGGGCCAGGCACGGCTTTCGCAGGCATCGGACGATTGCAACCGGCGCACTATCTCGTCTGCGATGCCGGCAAGAAGCCGGAGATCCATCGTTACTGGCGCATGCCGCTGCCGGGCGAGGCGCCGGTCGAGGGTTCGACCGAGAACCTGAAGCATGAGTTGATCGAGCGGCTGCGCCATGCCGTCAAGAGCTGCCTCGTTTCCGACGTGCCGCTCGGCGCCTTCCTGTCGGGCGGAGTCGATTCGAGCGCCGTGGTCGCCATGATGTCGTCCTCTCACGGAGCAGGGATCAAGACCTTCTCGTCCGGCTTCGGCTTCGACAACTACGACGAAACCCGCTTCGCCACGATGGTCGCCGACCGCTATGGGACCGACCACAAGGTTTTCACCTTCGACAGCCAGCTGCTCTCCAGCATGGCCGATCTTGCCTGGTACTATGGCGAGCCGTTCTCGGATTCATCCGCTCTGGTCACTTACGCCTTGTCGCGCGAAACCCGCCGTTCGGTGACGGTCGCGCTGACCGGCGATGGCGCCGACGAGACCCTGCTTGGATACGCCCGCTACTTCACCTATGGCGACATGCGTCGCGCCAATCCGCCACGCGGTGGCCGCCGCATCGGCGACCTCTACCTGCCGCCGCCGAAGGTGGAGGAGAACCATCTGGCAGCGACCGACGGCTACGGGTTCATGCTCGAGCGCTTCCGCGAACCCCAGAAGCTTGCGGGCTATGGCCTCGCGATGCTGCCCTATCTCGGCTACTGCTCGTACGAACGGCTGCTGCCATATTATACCCCGGGCGTGATCCCGGAGGAGGCCGCTGCTCGCTTTGACCAGGCGACATATTTGCCTGACGACCTGCTGGTCAAAGTCGACATCGCCGCGATGGCCCACAGCCTGGAGACGCGCGCTCCCTTTCTTAACCACGAGCTGGCCGAGTGGGTAGCGCGCATCCCGCCGGATCGAAAGATCTGGGACCGCGAAGGCAAGGCATTGTTGAAATCGGCGCTCGAGCCCCATCTGCCGCATGAATGCATGTATCGCGAGAAAGTGGGCTTTCGTGTTCCTGTGGCAAAGTTCATGCGGGAGGAGATTCGCGCCCAGACCGACGACCTCCTTCTCAGGGACCGCTTTCTTGATCGCGGTATCATCCGCGAGGACTTCGTCAGGGAAATGGTTTCCAGCCATCGGGAAGGCCGAGCCGAACATGGCCCGCGACTGTGGAGCCTGATCTGTCTGGAGATGTGGTATCGCACCTGGATCGACAGCGACAGCAACCGCCGTCTCGATTCCGCTGACGACCCCTTCGCTGATTTCGTCGACGATGGCAGCTTTTCACGAACCGCCGACACGCCGATGACTGACGCCAAAGGCGCCGGCGCTGCCTACGTGGCAAGCGAGTGACTGTTGCCGCACCGGGATTCCCCTACTTGGAGCTTTCAGGATGCTTGGAGAAGTCCTGCGTCGTCGCGGGGTCCGCACTGTGGTCTGGTTCCATGCGGATCACTGGGAGCCATGGGCGCAAGGCGTGACGCCGGTTGCGCTGGACCGGGTTCGCTCGTTCATTGCGCAAGCGAAGTCGTCGCCGTACGCGCGAAAAATGACGCTCTTCTATCTCTCCGGCAACGAGTACCGGCTCAAGGACCAGTCGAGGCTGACCGGCGATGAAGAGATACTCGAGCTCATTCCTCGTTCCGAGGCCGTTCACGCAAATGCCGCCGAAGTTCTGGGTGAACTAAAGGAAAGCACCGACATCGAATTTCAGGTCCATATCCATCACGAGCATCTGGTCGGCAATGACGGCGACTGGAACGAGCTCCATCGGCACGTCAAGAAGCTCACCAACCCGGTCCGTGACCGAGCCATGCTGGACTACATGGTGCAGACCGAATTGAAGACGATGCGCGCTCATACCGGCCAGCCGCTAGACAGCTGGGCGTTTGTCCACGGAATGTGGGCTTTGAATGCCTCCGACCGGTCCGTCTGCCAGATCGAGAACGAGATTGAGATTCTCATGCGACACGGCTGCTGGGGCGATTTCAGTTTCCCTGCCGGTCGGCTCCATTGCGATCCCGTGGGTGTCTTGCAGCCGTTCACCTGCCTGCCTATATCGGCGCCGAAGGCGTACGACGACATGCGTAGCAAGCCGATCGCCGTAGATGTCGGCGCTTCCGCCATCCAGGACGGCCGCTTCCTGGTGTGGAACTCGAAGGCGAAGCACGAGGTCTGTTCGTTGGACTGCTACAACGACTTCAACCTGCGGCGCCTGGCGTATTCCGATCGTGTCGCGCTGTCATGGCTCATGGGCTGTCCAGTCATCGGGCAAACGCTGTACATCAAGACACACGCGCATTCGATGGATGCCCTCTACTATTCGGAAGTCGGCTCCATTCCTTTGTTGTGGCCCGGAGTCGCCGCGGTATTCGACGAGCTGCAGAGAGCTTGCGATGAAGCCGGCGTTGAACTGAGACAATGTACGGTCGGAGAGGTCTACGCGGAATTGAAGGCCCTCGATCGGCAGAATGTCACCTATGACACGAAGCTGGCGAGCAGCTCGCTCGATCCTGCAAGCCTCCTTCCGACTAGTGGCGCAAAGCTCGAAGTCGGCGCGGGAACCTGGCCGAGCTTGGCGCTCGTAAGTCTGCTTTCGGTCCCAATTCTCAACGACTGGCTGGATCAAAGTCCGGACCGGCAACGAAGCGCCGGAAATTACTATTTGTCGAGGCTTGCTCAGGGAAAGCTCTTCGTGGAGCAAGAGCTGGCTATTGCAGCCTACTGCCGCCGCGAGATCGACCGATCCACAAGGCTCGTCGAGCTGGGTTTCGGATTCGGCGAGCTCAGTCTGATGTTGGCCATTAGCGGATTCCGGGTAGTCGGCTTCGAGGCTGAGGCAGGCCGCTTCGCCGGAGCATCCGCTTTGGTCGAACGTCTCAGGACGATTGGCCTGCAGGTCGGCGATTTGTCTCTTTTTGAGGGGCTATTCCCGGACGCGCTCAGGTTAGAGATGCTTCGTGATTGCTCGCGCGTTGTATTCGTGGCGACGAACGTGACGAGCAGTCATGTGATCGCCAAGTTGGCTGACATTTATCGGACATTGAGACTGTTTGATGACGTCATTATCGATCTCGCCCGTTTTGGGGAAAAGCGTGACGAAGCATCTCAGCAGGAAGTGGTAGAGATACTTGCCGACTTGGGTTTCGAGGAGGTTACGCCAGTCTATGTCGGCAGCGACAACAACATTCGTCATTTTGAGCGTCGAATACGGCGGGTGGCAGCACCGTCGTTGAAGACCGCCGGCGAGGAGGTGCGCTACTCCGATTTGGGAGGCGCGGTTCCAGGCAAGTTGATTCGGTTTCCCTTTTACGTCTTCGAGCGCAACGAGGTATTCGTCGAAGAGGTGCTGCCGCGGCTACGCCACGTGCCCAAGAATTGGATCGATCCGCTGTCCATGACGTTGGAGAAGTTCGCGTCGCCAACGCGTGCCGAAGGATTGACCGGTAACATCTCTTTTGAACGAGATGACACGGGTGCGGGGCTAGGCAGCTTACGCTTCGAGGCGTTCGGCACCCATCTGGTCCGCAGCAACCTGGGCGTTTTCAAGTGCTTGACGTTGGATCCTGCATTGCGGCGGGACCAGCGTGCGCTGGAGATATTCAAGTTCGCTGCGGAGAACATCGTTCATTCGTGTGTCGACAAGTCTATCATTCTGCCGTGGGCGAGACGGTCGCGATACGTGCGGCCTGATCTGCTGCTTACAAAGCTGTTTCAATCCGATCAGCCGCTCGGCCTGCACTGCGACCATGCCTCTCAAATGACCGCCTTTCTCCTGCATCTCGATGGTTATGAGGTTCGGGAAATTGCTCTGACAGATCCGGTTCAACGCACCGGGCACGTGGTGATGGAAGTCTATATGCCTGATCAGGGCAAATGGGTCATGCTCGACCCGGACTTTGGAGTCGTCGTGGCCAACGCCGATGGTCTGTTGCAGAGCACTGACGAACTCGCTTGTCGACGCAACGACAACGGCGAGCTCCAAGTGCGGCGCATCTTCGAGAAGCGATGGGAGCAGGACGCCTACAACGTCGCCGATGCGTTCAGTGGCCAATTAGGTTGGCATGCCGGGCTTGCCCCGGGCATGCCAACTGTTCGGGGCGATAGCTACCATCGAATGATGGAGCGTTTCTTCGTCGACCGACAACAGATCGCCTACCAGTTCCGAGACGGGTTCGAAGATACAAGGGTTGACGCGCCGGGCTCAGGGGGCTGATCTTGGCCGGCGGATGCGGCTCAAGGGAAGGGATTCATGGCCTCGAGTGAAGTAAGCGAACTTCTTTGGGCCGACCGTCTACGGCAGCTGTTGGTTCCTGTGCTCCAACATCGATTGGAGCGCAACGGCATCGAGGCTACCGGCGCATACAACTACTACAAGGTCAGGCTGGATCGCGGGGAGCTGCTGCAGGAGTACGAACTCGCGATTGCTCGTGAATTGATCAGGCGCAAGGGCTCGGTCAACGAAGTCGTAGAGGTCGGCAGCGGCTTCGGCCAGCTTGTCTTCTTGCTGGCATGGAATGGCTTTGGGGCGACCGGCATCGAGTTCAATCGCGATCGAGCGCGTATGGCAGAAGACCTGCGTGCAATCGTGTCCATTGCAGATAGTGGCTTGAGCGGCAGGATCAGCCTGTTCGAAGGAAAATTCCCCCTCGCCAACCTGCCGCCACCGGGCCCACAATCACTGATTGTGACAACGAATCTGGTGGCGACGCATACTCTGGCTGAGCAGAAGGCGTTCGTGTCGGCAATGCGGGCGTATACGTATGCCCTTGTTGATATACAGCGCTTGTTTGAGTCCCGCGCAACGGAAGAAGAGCAGCAGCCGGCGCTCGACTTGTTCGTTGAGGCGGGATACGGCCCGCCCGAGCTCTTCCTGTCATTAGGGGCCGCCGGCAAGTACTACCTCTTCAAGAGTTGAGAGGCACGAGCCGAGCGGCTCTCGGTTGAATGATATGCTTGGCATGCGGACCATCCAGACGCGGCCAGACTGGATCTAGCATGAAAGTCTGCATCCTTATCGAGCATGAGAACTTGGTGCGGCATGGGTTAGCCGTTCAACCTGACACGATCGCAACGACCGCCGAGGTCTATGCATACAATCTCGGCAGGGAGTTACTGCGACGGGGTGTCGAAGTCGTTTACGGCGACCCCGGAAAATCAAAGTACCACGTGAACTTCGCGTCAATGAGCGACGCGGAAGTCGCCGCGTACTACGAATCGCTCCGTATCCCTCCTGCGGATCATCTCATCTGTGTTGAGCAGGCGCTTTCTCATCATCGTGACCCGCGACTCGTGGACTTTCTGCGTACGAAAATCTCAGGCGTCGTAGCCACAATCTGCGACCACGATGGCTACGTGGTGAACGAGGATGTCGTGTTTACGGCACGTATTCCTAGCCAGCGGTCGGGCAAGGCGGTGTATGTCGGGTGGGCGGCGGATCCCACTCTCTTTTACGCCGAAAAGTCGGCCGGTATCGCGGAGATCTTCGTTGACCATCTCGCCGCGGTGGATCCGGCGTCCGACCGTACAGATTCCATCCTGAATAGTTGCCGCGAATTCATTGGGTCCAGATCGTCCTTTCGTGAGAGATTCGGCCAGGACATCGAAGTTTGCTTCTTCGGGCCCAGCGGGCTTGAGAAGCTGCGGATCGACGATGGAGAGATATTGAATTGGGATGAAGAGCAGCGGCGACGCCTTCTCAAAGAGTACAAACGCGTGCCGCAAAAGGAACTCGCTGCCGCGGTCCGTCGGGCCGACATCTTTGTCGCGACCCATTCGGAGTCGATGGGATTGCCGATCTTGGAAGCGGCACTCTCGGGATGCCTCGTCGTGGCGCATCGAAGCTTCATTCGCCCGGAGCTCATTCGGCCGCTCCATCACATATTGTGGGATACGACGGTGCCTTGGGCGGAAGCCATGGGAAAGCGGGACGTCGAACTCGCGAGCCGCCTGGCGGCGGAATTCTCTTGGAGCGTAATTACCGATCGCATCCTTGAGACCTTCTCGGATGCGAACGCGAGGCGGGCTTACACCGCGGCCTTAGAAAATCCCGATACGGATCGCAAGGTCGTGCTTGTTGGGAGTGCTGTCCTAGGCGTGCCGCCGCTCTCTGTGGAAAATATTCGGCTCGATGCGGAGAAGTGGTCGCGGACGTCATGCATCCTGGCGCCGAGCACGGCGGATGGTCCAGTGGCGGGCCGGAGACATGAAGTCTTCGCGATGCGCGGCTTGCCTGAAGATCGCTATCACTACATCAACCGCAACATCGAGAAGCTGCCCCGGCCCACCGAGTTCAGCTTCGGCATTTGCCTTCATCCGGGCGTTCTGGAGAGAGCAGGTTTGTGGCTGTCGGAGGGGACACAGCGCCAGCGAGTACAGGCCGAGTTCCTGCTTCGTGGTGAAGGACAGGTCGTGAACGTATCCACGATCGGTGAATGGCAAGCCCTCGATGTTCAGATGGTCCGGCTTGGCGACTGGTATTGGTGCGGGATGTCCGTCGTGACCGACTGGGGGCCGCGTCTGCGGATATTGCTGTTCTCCCTGGCGGACGATGGGAGCTACACATATTGCCCATTAGGCGACGGAACACACGACGATTTGTACGTCTCGGCGCCGAGTCTGCAATTCGGTAGATGGCCGTTGATCATGTTGTAGCCGGAAACGGCTCGCCGCTAGATGCATTGCGCCAGCAGATCACGGTTGCCCGTTCGTCCAGCGGCACGCGCCAGGCAGGCCATTGCCGCTTCGGGCGACAGCCTGTCGACATCTAAAGGCTTGTAAGGATAGGGAGGAAGCGGCACCTCGCTCGGCTGGTTGTCTTCGATGACTCCGCCGTTCAACGAGGTATTCTTTCCGAGCCTGATAAAGCCTTCGACATCGTCGGGCATTTTCATCGCACCCGGCGTACTCGTCGTCCAGACTGCAAGGGGTGGCCGGCGCAGCGGGGGGAGCGCCATGAAGACGTTCCCATCGACGAAGGCCCGCCCCGCGTTGGAAACGAAGACGCCGTCGCTCGCGGAAAAGCCTTGGGCGCGTCGCATTGGCTTGAATGCGATGACGTTGTTCGTGATGTGCGCCATCACCCGGCCGAACGTCCGAGGATGTCGCTGGCTTGTCCTCAGGAACAGATTCCCTTCAAGCGTGAGGAAAAGCCGGGGTGGAGCAGTCCGTACTCTTTGCAAATAACTTTGATCGCACACGTCCGAACGGCAATCGAATGTCCCGAAGAGCATGACCTTGTCATGATCGTGAAGGAAGTTATACGCCACGGTGATTCTCGCCGGCGGTGGCAGCGGCTGGGATGAACTGACGGTAATGTCGATGCAGCCATCTCCGCATGCCGACAGATCATTGTACAGGATGGCAATGCGGTCGAACTCGCCATTCAGGCGGATCGCGCTGTCGTTGTCAGGATGACGCTCGGGGAAATAGTCGGTCTTCTGTAGTGCCATTCGCGCTATAATTACGTTTCTGGTTTCGCTGCGGATCGCCAACAGTATTGTCTTACTGTTTGAGGGAGCATCCAGCGTTACATCCATGCATGTTCCGTCGATGGTAATATTGCTCGGTAAACTGATTGATCGCTTCAAAGTTATCCGGACTTTGGAGCCGAGCGACGGAGCGAATGCGATCCACATTGGCGTGCCGGCTTGGCGGGCCATTTCGACGTGCCAGCGCAACGAGCCGACGATGGCGGGCTGATCGCTATCGTAATCGTTTGGGTTCGTGACGAAAACCAGGCGACCACCAAGACCGCCTGTCGTGGCAGCCGAGCCTGCATAGCCGCTGATGTCCTCAATCAAAGTGGCCTTCTGGACCAAGCCGGCGTTGACGACGAATCCGGGCTGGTCACTCAAACTGCAGCGTTGCGGGATCTGATCCAGCTTGGCGACTACTGCAGCATTCACCTGGGAAGACAGGGCAAAGGGCGCCGCATTGAGCTGAGCAACAGCATCGAAGCAGCTTAAGAGCACGCACAGTGCTGCCAGGAGTGGTGCCGCCGATGCCAGGCGCAGTGACGTCGTCTGCGTGATGTTGGTCAGGGTACGTGGCTGGTTCGTCATATTCGAGAAATCCCCTTGAGCCCGTCCGAACCAGCGTACCTTCGAATTGGGAACGCTGTCAGTGCTTTCACGGCATGGGGCGGGGTGGCAACGATACGGCCGCGCCTTGGCTTCTGAGCGCGGCTTACGTGTTGCTGGCGACTCGCGCCAACGGTCGCAAGGCTGGGCGGCCTTGATGAAAAGCCGCGTGGGATAACTGCAATGCTAACGCCCGCTGGCATCGCTCTCGCGGATAGGTGACGTCGAACAAGTCTACTGAGAGATGGTGTTAAGCTGGCTGTCGTTCTAGCAACACCGGCGGAAACGGCGCGGAATGAAGGGAAGTCTGTTTTGTCGAGAGTAGGGCCATTGGATGCAGATGAACTCGTTCGCGTGGTCGACGAGGGCGGCTGCGTTAGGAACCGCTTGACTCCCTAGCGCAAAGTTGTGGCCTGTCCCTGCCAACCTTCATGGACCCAGCGAGGTTGGCTCATGTCATCGTTCACTCTTGCCCCGTCTTCGTTCGCAAGCATTGCCAGCACGAGTCCGGCATCACGGCACAGAAACGCGTTGACTCTCCGGCCGGAAATTGTGGCGTATCGCTGCCGACGCTCTTTCAGAGGATCGGCTTCATGGCCGCCAACGGCGACCACTCTTCGCTGCTCGCTCCCTTGCACGCAATGGCACGGACGACACCGACCCGCACCGCGTCCGGATCGGGATTTACCCCCGACAACCGGATGCCTGTGGCCATCGACAAGCCGTCCAGCGGAGCCATCTATCCTGTGAAGACGACACCGGCTTCCATCGCGTCCGGACCTGCCGAAAGGCTCGACAACCGGAGACGGATGAGGGCCGACAAGCCGTCCAGCAGGACGAACGAAAGAGCGTCTCTCGCCCTGTCCGGCCGGCCGCGTTCCCGCGGGACGCAGCACTGGTCGCCTTCTGTCTGTTGCCACCATGCTCCAGCCCGCGCCGGCCCCCTCGGTTGGCTGATCCCTGCTGATCCGGATTGACAGAGGGACCTTTGACGGAGAAACCGATGACCCAAGCGCTCCTAGCCCGCCCTCCGAAGCCTTGGCGAAGGAGGCACGCGTGGCGAACGATGATTGCCTGGTTGGCGGCGGGCGCTGCAGGCTTTCACTCCCGTCGCCTAATCCGTGATCTCGCAGATCACGCGACAAGGATTGCCCGCGGCGAACACGTTGTTCGGCACGTCACGCGTCACCACGCTTCCGGCCCGCCCTCCGAAGCCTTGGCGAAGGAGGGCGCCGATCACCGCGCGCGAGCCGATCCGCACGCCGGGCAGGATGATCGCCCCGCCGCCCACCCACACGGTGACGAACGTTTGACGCTCCGGTGCCCAACGTTTCGGGAAGGTTCGGGTCGGCCGGAAAACTTTATAGCCCCCGGGCCGGTGCCCAGCGTTTTGCCCTCCAATGTTTTCGATGGGCGCTGTTCCCGACGAGTGAGCAACCCTGTAACGCCTTCCTCCATCGCTTCGTCTTCCAGGCAAGTGGCGGCGGCCGGCGATCCCGAAAGTCGAGGGCTGCCCACCTCTGGGGATCGTTGGGTGGCCCTTTGAATAACCCATCAGATGGGTAATTCTCCAAGTGCCGACCGTCCATCGTGCCGGAAACCTGCGTTTCGTCGTCTTTCTGGACGACCATGGCCCACCGCACGTCCATGTCTTCTCGGCAGGCGGCGAGGCGAAGTTGTCGCTCGAGGGGCCCGATGATCGTCCGGCGTTGCTTTCGGCGCGAGGAATGGACCGCGGCAAGCTGCTTCTCGCATGGCGTCGCCTGCATGAGTCCGGCAGCGACGAACCGGAAGAGGGATGAGAGATGGCAAACGGATGGTCGAAGGCCGAGATGAACAAGGAGATCGATCGCGCCCTCGCGCGCGGCCGGCGGCTCGCGCGACGTGAACCGCGGGCAGCGAGCGTGCGCTATGACAGGCGCACGCGGCGCGTGGTCGTGGAGCTCAGCAACGGCTGCAGCTTCGTCTTTCCGCCGCGCGCCCTGCAGGGCATGGCGCGGGCCAGCGAGGCCGCGCTGGCCGACGTCGAGATCCTGGGCCAGGGCCATGCGCTCCATTGGCCGCGGCTCGATGCCGACTTCACCGTGCCGGGCCTGCTGATGGGCGTGTTCGGCACGCGGGCCTGGATGGCCTCGGAATTCGCCCGTCGCGCCGGCCAAGCGACGTCATCGGCCAAGGCCGCGGCGGCTCGCGCCAACGGCCGCAAGGGCGGACGGCCTCGGCGCAAGGCCGCGTGAGATGACAGCACTGCCAGCACTCGCCGGCGTCGCGGCCGGGTGGAGCTACTAAAGGTTGTGTCGGCGTCGAGCCCATACGGTGCGAAAGAATTATCTTGCGCGGCGCGGTGGGCTTGACTTGGGTTATCATTGCAGTTATATTCAGTTATGCCCACCGCCGGACAACCCACGCTCTACAGACCCGACTACTGCACCCAGGCGCACAACTATTGCCTGCTGGGCGCCACCAACGAGGAACTGGGCACCTTCTTCGACGTCACGCGGCGCACCATCGACAACTGGATCGCGGCCCATCCCGACTTCGCCGCGGCCGTGAAGTCGGGCCGCATCGCCGCCGATGCGCGCGTGGCGCGCTGCCTCTACGAGCGCGCCATCGGCTGGGAGCAGAAGGTCGAGCGCACGGTGCTGCACCAGGGCAAGGAATGGGTCCTGAAGAACACCGTGAACCATCCGCCCGACACCCGCGCCTGCATCTTCTGGCTGCGCAACCGCCAGCGTGGGAACTGGGGCGACCGTGCATCCGCCCCGGCCGACGACTCGGGTGACATAGCGGCGCAACTCGACGCCGCATGGGAGGAACACAAGCGGGAGCTTGCCCAGTCGTCGTCGAAGGATGCCGCGTGATTTTGCTGGGCGGTGGCAGGGGGTGGCGGAAACTGCGGGAAATGCGCGAACGTCCGGCCTGACCGTTTTCCCGGCGGAAAGGCCAAGCGATGAAGATCAAGAGCTTTGACGTCGCCACCCTGCTCGTCCCCGAGGACGATCCGCTCGCCAACATGCCGGAGGAAGCCGGCCGCAAGCGGCCCATCGTCACCGTGCGGCTGCGCACCGATGACGGCATCGAAGGCATCGGCGTCACGCTCTATGGCGGCCGGCTGACCCGCAGCCTGCATGCCGCGATCGAGGATCTCGCCGCCGCGACCGTCGGCGAGGACCCGATGCGCGTCGAGGCGATCGTCGCCAAGCTGCGCGTCGGCGATCCCGGCGGCGGGCTTGGCGGCATCTTCACCCTGGCGCTCGCCGCCATCGACACCGCGCTGTGGGACATCAAGGGCAAGGCCCTCGACCAGCCCCTCTGGAAGCTTCTGGGCGGCCATCGCGATCGCGTGCCGACCTATGCCTCGGGCTCGCTGCGTCGCGGCCTTTCGGACGAACAGGCCCAGCGCGCCGCACAGATCCTGATCCAGAAGGGCTTCCGCGAGATGAAGACCCAGATGGCCTTGCCCGGCAATCCGACGCCGGCCGAGGAGGTGCGCCGCGTGCGCGTCGTGCGCGAGGCGATCGGTCCCGACATCAAGCTGATGTGCGACATCAACCAGCGCTGGCGGCCCGAGCAGGCGATCCAGATCGGCCACCGCGTCGAGGAGGAGGGCATCGGCCTGTTCTGGCTGGAGGACGTCACCACCTGCGACGACTATCCCGGTCTGGCTCGAGTCACCGCCGCGCTTAAAACGCCGATCGCCGGCGGCGAGTATGTCTGGGGCATCGTGCCGTTCCGCCACATGATCGAAGCCCGCTCGGTCGACATCGTCATGGTCGACCTGGCGCGCGTCGGTGGCGTCACGCAATGGATGAAGGTCGCCGGCATGGCCGAGGCCTTCAACCTGCCGATCGTCAGCCACGTCATGCCGGAGATCCTGCTGCACATGGTGGCGGCCTGCCCCAACGGGCTCACCGTGGAGTACATGCCCTGGATGCTGGCCTTGTACGAGGAGACGCCGAAGATCGAGGACGGCCATCTCGTCCTGCCGCAGAAGCCCGGGCTGGGGTTGAAGTTCGACGAGAAGGCCATCAAGTCGTTTCGGGCGTGATCTTGTCCATCCCTCAGGTTCCTCTCCCCCTTGGGGGAGAGGCCAGGTGAGGGGCAACGCGAAGATTTCCTCCTGCATCACCCCCTCACCCAGCCTCTCCCCCAAGGCGGAGAGGAGCATGACTTCGAGGACCGTCGAGCACGATGACCTTCTTCTCCTACAAGAACGGCGAGATGCATGCCGAAGGTGTTGCTCTCGCCGCCATCGCGACCCAGGTCGGCACGCCGTTCTACTGCTACTCGGCCGGCGCCATGCGTGCGACCTGGAAGGAGTTCGCCGACGGCCTTAAGGGCATGAATGCCGAGGTCTGCTACGCCATGAAGGCGAACTCGAGCCTTGCGGTGGTCCGCCTGTTCGGCGAGTTGGGCGCAGGATCCGACATCGTCTCGGTCGGCGAGATGCGGCGCGCGCTCGCGGCCGGCGTCCCGGCCAGGCGCATCATCTATTCCGGCGTCGGCAAGAAGCCGTCGGAGCTGATGGCGGCGCTGGAGGCAGGTGTCGGGCAGATCAATGTCGAGAGTTCGTCCGAGCTCGAGACGCTGAATGCCGTGGCCGGCCAGCTCGGCGTCAAGGCGAACATCACCATCCGAGTGAATCCCGACGTCGACGCCAAGACCCACGCCAAGATCACGACCGGCCGCAAGGAGAACAAGTTCGGCATCGACATCGACCTTGCCCGCGAGGCTTATGCGCTCGCAGGCAAGCTGCCGAACCTCAACGTGGTCGGCGTGGCCATGCATATCGGCTCGCAGCTCACCTCTCTGGACCCGTACTGCGACGCCATCGTCCGGGTGCGCGGCCTGATCGGCCAACTGCGCGCCGATGGTCACAAGATCGACCGCTTCGACATCGGCGGCGGCCTGGGGATCGTTTACGCCCAGGAGAAGCCGCCGGCGATCTCCGACTTTCTGGCAATGGTGGCCCGTGAAACTGCAGGGCTGGGTTGCGCGTTGACCTTCGAGCCCGGGCGCCGGCTGGTCGGCGAGGCGGGCGTCCTCGTGAGCGAGGTGATCCTCGTGAAGCCCGGCGCTGCAAAGACTTTCGTCATCGTCGACGCGGCGATGAACGACCTGATCCGGCCCACCCTTTATGAGGCTTGGCACGATATCGTGCCGGTGCGTGAACGCCCCCAAGCCGCCACGATCCGCTGTGACATTGTCGGGCCGATCTGCGAATCGGGTGACTACCTCGCACAGGACCGTGATATGGCGCCGCTGGCTGCCGGAGACTTGGTCATGA
>JAEZHS010000369.1 GCA_023436825.1 Pseudomonadota bacterium
CGGCTGATTCGGAGCAAGGCAAGAAACGCGGCCTCTCGCGCGAGCGGGAGGCCGAACTTTAGGCGGCAAGTGGGGGCTGCGTAGGGCGTATGTCGCAGGACTATTACGAGCTGCTCGGAGTCAACCGGACGGCGAGCGCCGATGACATCAAGAAGGCGTTCCGTAAGCTCGCCATGCAGCATCACCCGGATCGCAACCAGGGCAACAAGGACGCCGAGAAGAAGTTCAAGGACGTCAATCACGCCTACGACATCCTGAAGGATCCCGACAAGCGCGCGGCCTACGACCGCTATGGGCCTGCGGCCTTCGAAGGCGGCATGGGCCCCGGTGGACCGGGCGGGCCGTTCGGCGGCGCCCAGGGCTTCGATTTCGGCTCGGTGTTCGGCGACATCTTCGAGGAGATGTTCGGCGCCGGCGGCCAGCGCGGCCGCGGCGGGCGCGCCGACATGCGCGGCCAGGACCTGCGATTCAATCTGGAGATCACGCTGGAACAGGCCTATGGCGGCACCGAGGCCACGGTGCGCGTGCCGGCGTCGGTCGCCTGCGAGACCTGCAAGGGCAGTGGCGCGGAGCCCGGCTCCAAGCCGCAGCAGTGCCCGACCTGCCACGGCCGCGGTCGCCTGCGCGCCCAGCAGGGCTTCTTCACGGTCGAGCGCACCTGCCATGCCTGCCACGGCGCCGGCCAGGTGATCGACAAGCCCTGCCGCGCCTGCGCCGGCCAGGGCCGCACGCGGCGCGACAAGACGCTCAAGGTCAATATCCCGGCCGGCGTCGAGGACGGCACGCGTATCCGCCTCAGTGGCGAGGGCGAAGCCGGGGCGCGCGGCGGGCCGGCGGGCGATCTCTACGTCTTCCTGTCGGTGCGCCGCCATCAGCTCTTCGAGCGCGAAGGGGCCGACGTGCACTGCCGCGTGCCGATCTCGATGGTGCAGGCCACGCTCGGCGGCAACATCGAGGTGCCCACGCTCGACGGCAAGATGGCACGCATCAATATTCCGGCCGGCGCGCAGGGTGGCCACCAGTTCCGCCTGCGCGGCAAGGGAATGCCGATCGTGCGCTCGACGCAGCGCGGCGACATGTACATCGAGATCAACGTCGAGACGCCGACCAACCTCACGTCCAAGCAGAAGGAACTGCTCAAGGAATTCGAGCGCGCCGGCAAGACCAGCCCCGAATCCGAAGGCTTCTTCAGCAAAGTGAAGGAAATGTTCAGCGGGGACTAGGCTGGACGATTAGTCGCGGCATCTCGCGCCTGCGACTGTTTCACGTCGATTCGCCTAAGGCGCCGCCTTTCCCAACACACATCGCACGAGATGGCTGTCACCAGTCGCCAACAGGCTGGGTGGCCGGATCGTGCAATCGGGGCGCACGAACTTGCAGCGCGGCGCGAAGCTGCAGCCGGTCGGAACCTCGGCAAGGTCGGGCGGCGCGCCCGGGATCGCTTCCAAGCGCTGGCCGCGCATGCCGTCATGCACCGTCGAGGCGAGCAGGCCGCGGCTATAAGGGTGCTGCGGTGCATCGACCATCTGGTCGACCCTCGCCAATTCGACGATCTTGCCGGCATACATCACGCCGATACGGTCGGAGACCTCGACCGCCACGCCGATGTCGTGCGTGACGAAGATCACGCCGAGGTCGAACTCGCGCTGCAGCTCGCGGATCAGCAGCAACACCTGGATCTGCACCGTCGCGTCGAGCGCTGTGGTCGGCTCGTCGGCCAGCAGCAAACTGGGATTGCACGACAGCGCCAGTGCGATCATGGCGCGCTGGCGCATGCCCCCCGACATCTCGTGCGGATAGGCCTTTAGCCGCTGGGCCGGCGAGGGGATGCGCACCATCTCCAGAAGTTCCTTGGCGCGCTTGAAAGCGTCGGTCTCGCTCTTGCCAGTGTGGCGGCGGATGGTTTCGGCGATCTGTTGGCCGACGGTGAAGACCGGGTCGAAGGCCGTGGCCGGCTCCTGGAAGATCATGGCGACGCGCCGGCCGCGCAGGTCGGCGAGCGCCCGCGCGCCCATCTCCAGCACCTCGTCGCCTTCCATGCGGATGCTGCCCGACCAGCGTGTGCGATGCTCGGGGTGCAGGCGCAGGATCGAGCGCAGGGTGACGCTCTTGCCCGAGCCCGATTCGCCCAGAATGCCCAGGGTCTCGCCGCGCTCGAGGTCGAAGCTGACGCCGTTCACGGCGTGGACGGTGCGATCCGGTGTCTTGAAGGTGACGTGCAGGTCGCGGACTTGCAGAAGGTGGCTCATGCCGCGGCCGCCTTGGAATGGCCCGAACCCGGGATGCTCATGTGGCAGGCCACCGACTGGCGGCCGGTGTCGGACAGCGCCGGCTCGGCCTTGGCGCAGACGTCCTCGGCAAAGGGGCAGCGCGTGCGGAAGCGACAGCCCGACGGCGGGTCGATGGGATTGGGCGGATCGCCCTGGATCGGCGCCTCGCGGGTGCGCTTGCGCGGATCCATCGACGGCCGCGCCGACAGCAGCGCACGGGTGTAGGGATGCCGCGGATCACTGTAGATCGCCTCGACCGGTCCCAGCTCGACGATCTTGCCGAGATACATCACCAGCACGCGGTCGCTGAGATACTGCACGACGTTGAGGTCGTGGCTGATGAAGACGTAGGTCAGGCCGAGCTCGCTCTTGAGGTCGACCAGCATGTTCA
>JAEZHS010000434.1 GCA_023436825.1 Pseudomonadota bacterium
CCACTTGCGTGGCGCGCCCTCTCACAAGAGTTTCAGCCGCTGTTACTTCGGCTGCGGCACGATGCGCAGATAGGGCTTCGGCGCCTTCCAGCCGTTGGGGAACTTGGCCTTGGCCTGCTCGTCGGAGACGGCCGGCACGATGATCACGTCCTCGCCGTTCTTCCAGTTCACCGGCGTCGCCACCTGGTGCTTGGCGGTGAGCTGGCAGGATTCCAGCAGACGCAGCACCTCGTCGAAGTTGCGGCCGGTGCTCATCGGATAGGTGAGCATCGCCTTGATCTTCTTGTCGGGGCCGATGATGAACACCGAGCGCACGGTAGCGTTGTCGGCGGCGGTGCGGCCCTCGGAGGTCGTGCCGGCGCCTTCCGGCAGCATGTCGTAGGCGGTCGCGACCTTGAGCTCGGGGTCGCCGATCATCGGGTAGGTGACCTTGTGGCCCTGGGTCTCCTCGATGTCCTTCGACCACTTCTCGTGGTTGCCGACCGGATCGACCGACAGGCCGATGATCTTGGTGTTGCGCTTGTCGAACTCGGGCTTCAGCCCGGCCATGTAGCCGAGCTCGGTGGTGCAGACCGGCGTGAAGTCCTTCGGGTGCGAGAACAGGATCGCCCAGCCGTCGCCGATCCACTTGTGGAACTCGATCGGACCCTGGGTGGTCTCGGCCTTGAAGTCAGGCGCAGTCGAATTGATACGAAGTGTCATGGTGAACCCCCTCTGTCGAAAACGCTTTGTACTGGATGCGTAAATCGGACTTCCAACGCCGCTGGTCAAGCCTTGGCAGGAATCCAGCTTATCAGGCCGATGCCGCCATCAACTTCTACCGTGGTGCCCACCACATAACGACCAAATCTTTCCGACAAGACCGCGACAGCGACCTGGGCAATGTCGTCGGGCGTGCCGGGCCGGCCGATCGGGATCTGCGCCACCAGGGCGCCGAGATTGTCGGCGACGAAGCCGCCGCCCGGGATGGCGCCCGGTGCGATCGCGTTCACGCGGATGCCGTCGGGCGCGAGCGTGCGCGCCAGCTCCTTCATCACCATGGTCATGCCGGCCTTGGAGGCGCTGTAGTGCGGCAGGTTTCGCGGCATCTCGCGGTGCTGCGAGGTGATCAGGAGGATGCGTCCCTTGATCCTGTTGTCCTTCATGTGCCGGCCGACCTCGCGTGACAGGAAGAAGCCCGTGCGCAGGTTGATGTCGGTCATGGCGTCCCAGGTCGCTTCCGATACCGAAAGCGGCGTGTCGACCTCCAGCCGCCGCGGGCTGGCGGAATGGACGAACAGCGAGATCGTGCCGAGCTTCCCGAGCGTGCCGTCGAGCAGGCCCTTCCATCCATCGCGCTTGCCGAGGTCGGCGGCCAGGAAATCGATGCCGTCCTCGGCCGGCGGCGCCGTGATGTCGCTGCCCAGCACCGTGGCGCCCTCGGCCAGGAGCGCCTTGGCGATGCCGCGGCCGATGCCGCCGGCGCAGCCCGTGACCAGGGCGCGTTCGCCCTCCAGAAGCTTCGTGCTCATGCTAAGTGTTTCTTCCCTCGCGTTATGGAGTGAGCCCATGGACCAGATCCGGCCGACGCTCAATCAGGCGAACATTGTATGCGGCAATGTCGATGCATCCATCGCCTTCTATCGCCGGCTGGGAGTCGAGATCCCCGAGCCACGAATATGGCGTACCGCCACAGGCGTACATCATGTGAGCGCCATAGAGGCCGACTCGGCCGAGGCCGCCACGCTCGATCTCGACAGCACCGCCTTCGCCCAGATCTGGAACAAGGGCTGGGCGGGGCGACAAGACCTCGCCGGCCGCGTGGTCGTGGGCTTCGGCGTCAGCACGCGCGAAGAGGTCGACCGGCTCTATGGCGAGATGACCGCCGCCGGCCATCGCGGCCTGCAGGCGCCATGGGATGCCTTCTGGGGCGCACGTTACGCCATCGTCGAGGATCCTGACGGCATAGCGGTCGGCCTCATGAGCCCGATCTCGGCCAAGCATCGAGCGCCGCCGCCGGAGGTCTGATGGCCAAGACGCGACTGGACGTGGCGCTGGTCGAGCGCGGGCTCGCGGAAACGCGTGCCGCGGCGCAGCGGCTGGTCATGGCCGGACTGGTCTTCTCGGGCGAGCGCCGGCTCGACAAGCCGGGTCATGCCATCGCCGCCGATACGCCGATCGAGGTGCGCGGCCAGCCGCATCCCTACGTCTCGCGCGGCGGGCTGAAGCTCGAGAAGGGGCTCGACCACTTTTCCATTCCCGTCGCGGGGCGCATCGCCCTCGATGTCGGCGCCTCGACCGGCGGTTTCACCGACCTGCTGCTGCAGCGCGGCGCCACCAAGGTCTACGCCATCGATGTCGGCACCAACCAGCTCGCCTGGAAGCTGCGCAGCGATCCGCGCGTGATCTCGATGGAGAAGACCAACATCCGCGAGGTCGGGCGCGAGCAGGTGCCCGAGCCGATCGATCTCATCGTCTGCGATGCGTCGTTCATCAGCCTGCGCACGGCTCTGCCGGCGGCGTTGGCTTTGGCGGCGCCGGGTGCTCATCTCGTGGCGCTGATCAAGCCGCAGTTCGAGGTCGGCAAGGGGCGGGTGGGGAAGGGCGGCATCGTGCGCGATCCGGCGCTGCATGAAGAAGTATGCGCAAGGATCTCAGAATGGCTGGCAGGGCAGTCCGGCTGGCAGGTGCTCGGCGTCACCGACAGCCCGATCGAGGGTGCCGAGGGCAACAGGGAATTCCTGATCGCCGGGCGGTTAGGCTCCTCGTAGTGCGTCACGAAATTGACCGGAGTGCTTGACGTTAAGGAACTATAGTTATATTATCGGCTTGTTGCGCCGCCCCGCGGCGTTCCCGCTCTATGCATTGTTGATCCGAGACCAAAAGCGTGCCGCAGACACCGCGCATCCCAGCCGGCTGCTTGCCGCCGGACAACTGGTACTGGGATTCATAAATGCCTGATACAGCCCCGCTGTCATCCGGCGCGGAGTAACCCCCGCGCCGGGTGGCAGACCCACTTTTCAGCGATAGGCGGCATTAACGAACAGCGCACGAGACGCGGAACTTGTTGTTGTCGGTCAATGTTTCGAACGAGGCGAAATGGGCCTTGAGCTGCGGCTCGTAGGGCAGGCCGCGGTTCGCCACCATGTAGAAGCGTCCGCCGGGCCGCAGCGCACGCGCCGCTGCGGCGATCATACTCTGCCCCAGCCCTGGTTCCGAGGCCCGGCCGGCATGGAAGGGTGGATTGCAGACGACCGCGTCATAGGTTGCGGGCGCCGCCTCCTGTGCGAGGTCGAGCCAGTGGAACGAGGCGCGAGCGTCTGCAATGTTGGCTTGCGCCGCTTCGATGGCGCGATGCTCGGCGTCGATCAGGTCGATCCTTGTCACTTCTCGAGAGAACGCCAGGACTTCGCGTGTGAGATAGCCCCAGCCGCACCCGAAGTCGGCGATACGGCCCGCGAGATCGTCGGGCAGATGGCGGGCGAGCAGGGCGGAGCCGTCGTCGATGCGGTCCCAGGAGAAGATGCCGGGCTGGCTGAGCCAGCCGCCCTCGACGGGCCGCAGGGTGGCGAGTTCGCGCCAGTAGTCGGGCGGTGCCTTGTCGCCGCGCGTCAGCCAGAAGACGCGGCAGTGGAACTTGGAGAGCTGGCCATCGAGGCCAAACGCCTTGCCGACCTGCCTCTCCAGGCTGGACGCGCCATCGTCGTTGGAGCCCGAGCAGACGAGCGTGCCGCCCTCGGCGAGCAAGGACCAGCCGCGCGCGATGTTGGCGAAGTTCTCCTCCTTGTGCTTGGTCAGCAGGAGCTGGCCGAGCCGGTACGCGCCGCTCTCGATGCGCGGTACGACCGACCAGCCGGCCTTCCTCAGGCGCAGATATTCCGGCCGGAAGGACTGCTCGGCGTCGACGTCGCGGAAGGGACTGAGCTCGGCACGCAGGAAGAACGCCCGCTCGAATGCAAGCGCTCCCGTTTCGAAGGCGTGGACGAGGGCGCGGCCGGCCTGGCTCACGGAACCAGGACGGCCCGCCCCATGATCAGGCCCTTGCGCAGCTCCTGCAGCGTGGCGTCGGCCTCGTCGAGCTTGCGCTTGATGATCGGCACCGGCGTCACCTTGCCTCCGGTGACGAGGTCCATCATCTCCTTCATCTCGGCCGGGCTGCCGGTCACCGAGCCCATGATCTGGCAGCCGGTGAAGGCGAACATCGGCAGCGGCATGGAGAAGGTGCCGCCGAACAGGCCGACCACGATCAGCCGCCCGCCACGCCCGAGCGCGCGCACGCCGAACTGGCTGGAAGCTTCGGCGCCGACGAAGTCGATCGCCGCGCCCACGCCGGTGCCGCCGGTCAGTTCCATGATCTGCTTGCGCGCTTCCTTGTCGCGCGGATCGAGGGCCGCGCAGGCGCCGTTCTCGAGCGCGAGCTTGCGTTTGCTTTCGTCGATGTCGGCCACGATCGGCTCACGGCCCAGCACCGACTTGGCGAAGCGCACGCCCATCAGGCCGACGCCGCCGGCGCCGATCACCAGGATCGGCTTGCCGGCATCATGGCCGACCGCCTTCTTGACCGCGCCGAAGGCAGTGATGCCCGAGCAGGCATAGAGGCAGGCGAGCTCGACCGGCAGGTTGCCGTAGGGGTAGAGGTATTTCGCATGCGGCACGAGGACATGATCCGCGTAGCCGCCGTCCTTGTTGACGCCCAGTGCCCGAGGCGTCGGGCAGAGGTGCTCGCTGCCGCTGGTGCAGTACCAGCATTTGCCGCAGCCGATCCAGGGATAGACCACCGCCTTGTCGCCGACCTTTGCGCCCTTGGAATCGGGCCCCACTGCGACGACCTCGCCGACGATCTCGTGGCCCATGGTGCGCGGCGGCGCCATGGTCTTCTCCGTCGAATATTTGTTGCCGCCGCCCATGTCGAAGTAGCCTTCCCACAGGTGGACGTCGCTGTGGCAGACGCCGGCCGCCGTGATGCGCACCAGCACCTCGGTGCCCTGTGGGGCCGGATTGGCCTCCTCGACCTTCTGCAGCGGCTGGCCGAACTGGACGACCTTGTAGCTCTTCATGGACTTGCTCCCGGATTTTGCCGCGGGAGCATAGAGCATGGGCTGTCAGAATGGCAGGCCCACATAGTTTTCGGCGAGCACCGTCTGTGCGGCACGGGACGATGCGAGATAGTCGAGTTCGGCGCGCTGCATCTGCGCTTCGAAACTCGTCTTGTCGTGCAGCTTGTGAAGGAGCGTGGTCATCCACCAGGAAAAGCGCTCCGCCTTCCACACGCGTGCGAGCGCGGTTTCGCCGTAGGCGCAGAGCAAGCTGTCGTCCTGCTTCTTGTAGTGTGCAAGAAGTGCGCGGCTCAGGTAGTGCACGTCCGACGCCGCAAGATTGAGACCCTTGGCGCCGGTCGGCGGCACGATATGGGCCGCGTCGCCGGCCAGGAACAGCCGGCCGTGCTGCATGGGCGTCGACACGAAGCTGCGCAGCGGCGCGATGCTCTTTTCGATCGATGGCCCCGTCGTGATGCTCGGCGGAGGGTCGCAGTCCAGACGGATCTCGAGTTCCCGCCATATCCGCTCGTCGGGCCATTCCGCGAGCTTCTCGTCGAGGCCACACTGGACATAGTAGCGACTGCGGGTCGGCGAACGCATGGAGGCAAGCGCGAAGCCTCGGTCGTGGTGGGCGTAGATGAGCTCGTCCGAGCACGGCGCCACGTCGGCCAATATGCCCAGCCAGCCGAAAGGGTAGATGCGTTCGAAGGTCTGACGGCTCGAGTCCGGCAATGCCGAGCGGCTGACCCCATGGAAGCCGTCGCAGCCCGCGATGAAGTCGCAGACCAATTCGTGCACGGTGCCGGCGTGCTTGTAGGTGAGCCTCGGCCGGGTGCTCTCGATGTCGTGAATGGCGACATCCGCCGCTTCCCAGATGATCGCGCCGTCGCCGGCGAGGCGAGCCGCGATCAAGTCTCTCGTTATCTCGGTCTGACCGTAGACGGTGACGGTCTTGCCGGTGAGCGCTCGGAAATCGATGCGGACGCGCCGGCCGCCAACGGCAATCTCGACGCCGTCGTGCACCAGCCCTTCGCGGCGCAGGCGCCCGGTGACGCCCGCCTCTTCCAGCAGCGCCACCGTTCCTTGCTCCAGCACGCCGGCACGAACGCGGGCCTCGACATAGTCGCGCGTCCGTGCTTCCAGAACGACGCTCTCGATGCCCTGGACTTGCAGCAGGCGGGCGAGCAGAAGCCCTGCCGGCCCGGCTCCGATGATGCCCACCTGGGTGCGCTGGCGCTTCGACACTTGCCTCCACCTTCCGTCGTCCATCCTAGGGGCCAATTTGTTGGGAGCCAAAACGAAATTTCCCGCGGGCCTTTCCAAGGACGGACAAACCCCATAAATACCGGGTTGCTGCTTTGGGATTGTTTGGGAGGAAAACAAATGTTGAAACGTGAACTCCTGATCGCGGCGGCATTGTCCGTGGTTTCCCCTGGCGCTTTCGCACAGGACACCGTGAAGATCGGCCTGATCCTGCCGATGACCGGCCAGCAGGCCTCGACCGGCAAGCAGATCGACGCCGCGGTGAAGCTCTACATGGCGCAGCACGGCAACACCGTCGCCGGCAAGAAGATCGAGGTCATCCTCAAGGACGATACCAGTGTGCCCGACGTCACCAAGCGGCTGGCACAGGAGCTGGTGGTCAACGACAAGGTCGCGATCCTCGCGGGCTTCGGCATCACCCCGTCGGCCATGGCGACCGCGCCGATCGCCACCCAGGCCAAGGTGCCGGAGGTCGTGATGGCGGCCGGCACCTCGTCGATCACCGAGGCCTCGCCGTTCATCGTGCGCACCAGCTTCACCTTGGCGCAGTCCGCCGTGCCGATGGCGGAGTGGGCGGTCAAGAACGGCATCAAGAAGGTCGTGACCATGGTCAGCGACTACGGTCCCGGCATCGACGCCGAGAAGTCGTTCAGCGACAAGTTCAAGGCCGACGGCGGCACCATCGTCGAGAACCTGCGCGTTCCGCTGCGCAGCCCCGACTTCGCACCCGTCCTGCAGAAGGCGGCCGACGCCAAGGCCGACGCGCTGTTCGTCTTCGTACCGTCGGGGTCGGGCGCGCAGTTCGTAAAACAGTTCGTCGAGCGGGGCCTCGACAAGTCGGGCATGAAGCTGATCGCCACCGGCGACGTCACCGACGACGACCAGCTGAACGGCATGGGCGACGTGGTGGTGGGCGTGATCAACGCGCACAACTACTCGGCCAATCACGACAGCGCGCTGAACAAGACCTATGTCGAGGCCTTCAAGAAGGCCAACAACGGCCTCAGGCCGAACTTCATGTCGGTCGGCGGCTACGACGGCATGGCGCTGATCTACGGCGCGCTGAAGAAGACCAACGGCGCGACCGACGGCGAGAAGCTCATGGCCGCCATGAAGGGCATGGCCTGGGAGAGCCCGCGCGGTCCGATCTCGATCGATCCCGACACGCGCGACATCATCCAGAACATCTACATCCGCAAGGTCGATAAGATCGGCGGCGAGCTCTACAACGTCGAGTTCGCAACGATCCCGAACGTCAAGG
>JAEZHS010000459.1 GCA_023436825.1 Pseudomonadota bacterium
GTCACATGCGATAGCCCTGCCCGCTAGGGGGAGAGGTAGGTGAGGGGGATGCGCACGTCATCGCCCCCTCACCTAACCTTTCCCCCTAACGGGGGAGACGAATCTGAAAGCCCAAAACTTGGTCAGATGATTATTTCTTGTTCGGAGCGTACCAATGGAAGCGACACGGACAGTGGCGACCCGGGACGGCCGCATCCTCGCCTGTCTCGAAGTCGGAGATCCGCGCGGCCCACTGATCATCCACAATCACGGTGGCCCCAGCAGCCGACTCGAAGCCCGCCTCTTCGCCAGCTCGGCGGCGAAGAACGGGCTGCGGCTCGTCTGCGTCGACCGGCCCGGCATGGGACGGTCGAGCCTTCAAAGGAGCCGCACCTACGCCGGCTGGGCCGACGACCTGACGACGATCGCCGACGCGTTAGGACACCGCGAATTCGGCGTGACGGGCTGGTCGGAGGGCGGCCCCTGGGCGCTTGCGGCAGCGGCCTACATCGATCCCGTTCGGCTGCGCCACGTCAGCAGCATCGCCGGCGGAAGCTACGGAACATTCGGCGACAACTGGGCGGCGGACCGGCTTTCCAAGGCCGACGCCATCGGCGGATACCTCGCCCTCAAATTCCCACCCGGTTTCCGCCTCATGTACGTCGCTCTCGGGCTGACCGCGAAATACTTCCGCCGCGGCTTCGCCGACCAGGTACGCAAAGCCCTCAACGACTACGATCAGCGAATCCTGCGTCAACCGGATGTCGAGGCTGCCTTCTGCGACACCAGCGCCGAATGCTTCGCCCAAGGCAGCGGCGGCCTGGTCCGCGACAGCCAGCTCCTCTATCGGAGCTGGGCGTTCGACGTGTCGGCCATCGAGCGCCCGGTGCACATGTGGCAGGGAACGGAAGACCGACTTGTCGCTGCCTCCATCAACAGGACGGTGGCCGACCGGATGCCGGGAGCCGTGTGGCATCAGGTCGAGGGCGCCGGTCATTTCGTCGCCGTCGGTTCAGGCGATGACGTGTTCGCCATCGCAGCCAAAGAGTTGGGCTCGGCCACATAGTCGCCTCGATTGACGCTTGTGGGCTCCGAGGAACGGGCCGGGATCAATGACGTTCGGCTCTTTGTAAACGACAACGAAGGAACACGTCATGAAGCCCCTTCTCCACGCACTCGCACTCGGTCTTCCCGTCGTTGCCCTCGCCTGCTCAGCGCATGCACAAACGCGGCAGAACGACAATGCGTTGCCTCCAAACATCGCCAGCCAGCCTGCGCCCACCGTGCCCGCCACCGAGGGCCAGGCCAAGGAACTGGTGCTGCGTGACGGCTACACCGACGTCGGCCCGCTGACCAAGGGCTCCGACGGCATGTGGCGCGGCACCGCCAAACGCGGCGATCAGGAGATGCGCGTGACGGTCGACACCAAGGGCAGGGTTTCGCCGTAGGTCGTCGCGCAGGGACCCCTATCGTTGGGGCGGCGGCGCCTGCTGCGACAGGCGATGGCGGATGCGCTCGCGATGGCCGATATAGAGACCGGAGGCGACGATGACCCCCGCCCCCACCCAGCTCCAGAAGTCGGGGATGTCGCCGAACAGCAGGTAGCCGAGCAGCGCCGCGCCGATGAGCTGCAGGTAGTTGAACGGGGCGATGACGGCGGCCGGCGCCTGGCTATAGGCGATGGTCACGAAGTAATGACCGACGCCCGCCATCAACCCCATGCCGGCCATCAGCGCCCAATGCCACCACGCCATCGGCGTCACCCATTCGAAGGGCACGAACGGGGCGGCCGCCAGGGTCCCGACGATGGTGGCCATGGTGGCCGAGGCGTCGGGCCGCTCGGTCTGGCCGTAGCGGCGTGAGAAGAGCTGATAGAAGGCGCTGCAGAGCGTGCTGCCCACGATCAGGAGCGCATGCAGGTCGAAATGCGCATGGCCCGGCCGCACGACGATCAGCGCGCCGACGAAACCCACGGCGACGGCGGCCCAGCGGCGCGGCCCGACCGGCTCGTTGAGGAAGCGCGCCGACAGCGCCGTCACGATCAGCGGACTGGTGAGCGAGATCGACGCCGCCGTGGCGAGCGGCAGGTAGACGATGCCGTGGAAGTAGAGGAACGAGGAAAAGAACAGCAGCAGACCGCGCACGATCTGGCTGCCGACGTTGCGGAACTGAAACAGCTTCAGGCCGGCGCGCGGCAGGAACATCGCCAGCATCAGCAGGAAGGCGAAGGCATAGCGCGCCCAGATGACCTCGATGACCGGGAAGAACTGGCCCAGCGTCTTGGACATGGCGTTGAGAACGGAGAAGCACAGCACCGACAGGACAATGGCGATGATGGCCCGCAGGATCGGGCTCATGCGGCTATGTCTTTTCCCGGGCCGCGGCGTTCTGCTGCGCAACCTCCTGGTCGTTCGGCCACAGCACCAGCGAGACGACCATCAGGATGGCGAGCCCGCCGACGATGCCGGCGAAGCGGTCGACGCCGGGCATGATGCTGCTGGGCGGCGCCGCACCCTGGATGAGCGTGACGATGAAGGCGAAGGCGGCCTGGGTCCCGACGTAGCCCACGCCGTGCGGCCCGACCTGGATATGCATGCCGATCCACACGGCGGCGCCGATCATGGCCAGCCACCAGACGAACGATTCCACGTCCAGGGCAAGGCAAACGAGCGCAACGGCGCCGCCCAGCAGGCAGCCCAGCAGGCGGTGCAGCGAGCGCACGGCGACGGCATGCCGCGTCGCGAAGCCGCCATCGACGATGACGGGCGCCGCCATCACCACCGCAACGGTGATGGCCATCTCGACGACCTGCTCGACCTCGAGCGCCATCCAGATCGCCACCACCGCGCAGACGGCGATCGCCGAGCGCACGCCGTGCAGCAGCACCGGCCATTGCGGGCCGAGCAAATGGCGCCAGCCCGGCGCGGTGGGCTGCGGCTCGCGATGCCAGTCCTGCAGTAGGTTGGCGACGATGATGGCCGACAGCACGCCGATGCCGACCTCGAACAGCCGATAATAGGCGATCGAGGCCGCCTGCAGCGGGTTGGCCAAGGCCTCCAGCAGCACCAGGATCGAGGTGATGCAGAGGAACATCCAGGCAAGCCCGTGCGGGCTCACCTGCATGGCGATGACGCCCAGCATGGTGATGGCGGCGAGGAACAGATACATCAGGACGTGGTCGTAGGGCAGCCAGCGCGCCATGACGAAGCCCAGCAGCGCGCCGGCGGCCGTGCCGGTCAGACGCAGGATTCCGCGGCGCAGTGATCCGCCGCCGGTCGCCGACAGCGACATGAAGGCGCTGATCGCCGCCCACCACGGCGATTCGATCTCGAGCCACAGCGCCAGGAAGGTCGCGAGAACAACCGAGCAGGCGGCGACGAGGCCTTGCCGCGTGCGCTCCGGCGCCTCGCCCAGCTCGCCAAGCTCGCGGCCGAACTTCACCAGCGCGTCGTAGGTGATGTCGAAGGTCTCGACGGAGATGTCGCGGACCTCGCTGACGAAGTGCCCGAGATGCCGGATCATCTCGGGAACACGACGGTGCGCGCGTCCGCCCCCATGTAGAGCTTGCCGCCGGGCGGCGGCTCCTCGAGCACGATCGTCACCGGGATGCGTCGCTGCAGGCGGATCCAGTCGGTGGTCGGCGCGACGTAGGGCAGCAGCATGGGCGCCTGCGGATCGCGGCTGATGCCGCGGGCGATGCCGGTGATGCGCGCCTTGTGGAGCTTCCACGGCGCGTTGTCGAGCCACACCCAGGCCGTGCCGCCGATCGTGAAGGGCCGGATGTAGTATTCCTTGTAGTTGGCGATGATGCGCCAGGCGTGGGCGTCGACGATGCCGATGTTGGGGATGCTCACGGTCGCGGTGTCGCCGATGCGGACCGTGAGGTTGTTGATCCAGCCGTCGGCCGGCGCCCGCACGTCGGTCTTGTCGAGCTTCCACTCGGCCGTCGCCTTCTCCGCCTTGGCCACGTCGAGGGCGGCCTGGTGCACGTTGATGCTGGTCCTCGCCTTGGCAATGGCGATCTCGGCGATGGTCTTCTCGGCCGCGGTGCGCCGCAGTTCGTTGTTGGCGCGGTCGAGATCGGCGCGCGGCGCGTTGTTCTCCGCGGCGAGCACGGCATAGCGCGCCTGCTGCTCGACGGCATAGGTGTGCGCCGACGTGGCCGAGTCGAGGGCCGCCTGGGCCGTCTGGAGCTCCTCCTGCGCCACCTTGACCAGAGCGGTCTGCTCCTCGATCTGGGCCTGGCGGGTGTTGACCTCGAGCTGGAACGGCGTGGGATCGATCTTGTAGATCCTGTCGCCCTTCTTGATCTGCTGGTTGTCGACGACATGGAGCGAGACGATCGGCCCGGTCACTTCCGGCGCCACGCCGACCAGGTCGGAGCGGACATAGGCGTCGTCGGTGTAGGCGATGTAATAGGTGCCGACCTCCCAGGCCACCACCAGGATCAGGAT
>JAEZHS010000539.1 GCA_023436825.1 Pseudomonadota bacterium
ACGAATCCCCGATCCGCGGCGAGACCTTCGTCACCCGCAAGATCACACGCGCGGTGGCGGCGATCGAGCGCGGCTATCAGGACTGTCTTTATCTCGGCAATCTCGATGCCAAGCGCGACTGGGGCCACGCCCGCGACTACGTCGAGGGCATGTGGTGCATCCTCCAGCAGGATGAGCCCGACGATTACGTGCTGGCGACCGGCGAGACCCACACGGTACGCGAGTTCGTCGAGCTCGCCTTCGGCCAGATCGGCCGGCCGATCGAATGGCGCGGCGAGGGCGACAACGAGCAGGGTTTCTGCAAGCGCACCGGTCACGTCCTGGTGGCGATCGACGGTAACTATCGCCGGCCGACTGAAGTCGACCTTCTGCTCGGCAACCCCGCCAAGGCGCTGGCCAAGCTCGGCTGGCGGCATCGTACGAGCTTCCCCGACCTGGTTGCCGAGATGGTGGAAGCCGATCGCCTCGTGATGAACAGGATGGGAGCCAAGGATGCCTATGAGCCCAAGCTACACGCTGCGGAATAAGCGGGTCTGGGTCGCCGGCGATCGCGGCCTGGTCGGCAGCGCGCTGGTGCGCCGCCTGCAGCGCGAAGGCTGCGAGATCGTGACGGCGCCGCGCGACCAGGTCGACCTGCGCCGGCCCGACCAGACCGAGCAGTGGATGGCGGCGGCCAAGCCGCAGGCCGTCTTCCTGGCGGCGGCGCGTGTCGGCGGCATCTACGCCAACGACACCCGGCCCGCCGAGTTCATCTACGACAACCTCATGATCCAGGGCAATGTCGTGGAAGCCTCGCGCCGCGTCGGCGTCGAGAAGCTGATGCTGCTGGGCTCGTCCTGCATCTATCCGCGCCTGGCGCCGCAGCCGATCCCGGAGAGCGCGCTGCTCACCGGGCCGCTGGAGCCGACCAACCAGTGGTATGCGGTGGCCAAGATCGCCGGCATCAAGCTCGGCCAGGCCTATCGCCGCCAATACGGCTGCGACTTCATCTCGGTCATGCCGACCAACCTCTACGGGCCGGGTGACAATTTCGACCTCATGCAGAGCCACGTCGTGCCGGCGCTGATGGTCAAGGCGCACGCCGCCATGCGCTCGCGCGCGCCGACCATCGACGTCTGGGGCACCGGCGCGGTGCGCCGCGAGTTCCTCTATGTCGACGATGCGGCGGACGGCATGGTCTGGCTGATGCAGAACTACTCCGACGAAGGGATCGTCAATCTCGGGCCGGGCTCCGACGTGGCCATCGTCGACCTGGTCAGCCTGATCTGCAAGGTCGTGGGCTACAAAGGCGGCATCCAGTTCGATTCCAGCCGTCCCGACGGCGTGCCGCGCAAGATGGTGGACACCAACTTCGCCGCCTCGCTCGGCTGGCGCGCCCGCACGCCATTGCGTGACGGGCTGGCGGCGACCTACCGCTGGTACGTCGACAACGTCGTGCCGGAAGCCCAGCGGGCGGTGGCTTGAGTCTCTCCCCATCCCGACAGCTCATGTTCCTCTCCCGCGCTAGGGGGAGGCTGGATGAGGCGTGAGTCCCTTACTGGCGCGCCGCGAGGCGCGCTTTTTTTTGCCCTCGGCTACGACGCCACCTTCGCTGCACCTGGAGAGAAGCGTCATCTTGCAGAGCGGACAACCTCGAATTCCTTGACGTGCGCTGAGCGTGGCGTGGGGCCTGCCCCAAGGCACAAGCGCCTTTGGGGAGGCGACCGGCGCTCGACGGCTTGCTCGGTGCTGCTCCGGCACACTGACGGCCAGGATCACAGGCCGTCTGGAACGACGGCCGAGTTCATGGCCGAACATGTCGAGGACCTATCAGCATCGGGCCGGTGAAGCAGGGCCGGAAAGCCTCCGATACGGTCATGAATTGGCGATGGCAGAGACGATCTGACGGCCGCGGCTCGACCAGTCGAAGCTGCCGGCGCAGGCAGCCCAAGCGCGCTCCTGCAGGCGGTTCAGCCGCTCGACGTCGTCGATTGCCTCGAGCACGCCGTGGGCGAGGGCGGCGTGGTCGGCATACAGCATGGCGCTGTCGTTGTGGCGCAACGGTACGCCGGCGAAAGAGCCGGCCAGCGCGAAGACCGGCACGCGGTTGAAGACATACTCCAGCACCTTGAGCTTGAAGCCGCCGCCCGACCGCTCGGGCACGATCGCGATGCGCGCCTGGTCGAGGTAGGGGCCGATGTCGGGCACGGTACCGGTGAAGTGGGTGGCGAGGCTCTGCTGGCGGAGCTGCTGCAGAAAAGCCTCGTCGCCACTGCCGACGGCCTGCAGTTCGGCGCCGGCGTCGGCGAACAGCGGGTCGGCGACCTCGACGAACTCGGCGAGGTTCATGCGCTTGGCGATCCAGTCGAAGCTGCCGACGATGACGGCCCGGCGCGGCAAGGCCGCCGAGATCCGCCGTTCGCCGACCCGCCGGCCGCAATAGCCCGGCGTCAGGACGTCCATCGGCTTGGTGCCGTGTTCGCGGCGATAGAGCGTCATGTCCTCGTAGGTGATCGCGGTGACGAAATCGACGGCGTCGACCAGCTCGCGCTCCAGGCGGCACACCTTGAACGCATCGAGGCGAACGGCCTGGCGTTTGAGAAACAGCGGCTGGCTCTCGGCGATCTGGCTGCGCACGCTGCCTTCATGGTTATGCGAGACGTAGATGAGGCGCGGGCGATCGCTGCGGCCGGCATAGTGGTCGAGCACGGCAGGCAGCGCCCAACCGGCCGATATGCCGTCGAAGACGATGCCGTCCCAGGCGTCGCGACGCAGCAGTTTTTGCAGCATGCGCCGCATGCCTGCCGTGCGGCAGCGATAGGCGATGTTCGGCAGGGTCGAGGCGAGACTGCCCCAGCGCGAATGCGGGTTGTCGTCGGGCAGCCACCATACGACGTGCTTGGAACGCTCGCCATTGGCGCGCGACGATTCCGAGCGACTGAGGCCAAGCACTTCGACGTCGCCGCCCGCCGCCGCCACCGAATCGATCAGGCCGCCGGAGTAGACATATTGACCGTTGTGACGTGGCTCGGGGTCAGCCATCGTGAGCCAAAGGCAGCGGACGGCCGAGCGGCGTTCCCTCTCAGAACGCGTTGCGGCCGGTGAAACCGCCGACGACGGTGCGGGCGATAATTCGGAGGTCGAGGGCGATCGACCAATGCTCGATGTAGTAAAGGTCATGCTCTACACGCTTCCGTATCTGCTCGAGAGTGTTGGTCTCGCCACGCCATCCGTTCACCTGCGCCCAGCCCGTGATGCCCGGCTTCACCCGGTGGCGTGAATCGTAGTGCTTGACGGCTTCCTGGTAGAGAAGCGGACCCGCCTTGGCGGCAACGGCGTGCGGGCGCGGTCCGACAATGGACATTTCGCCGCGCACCACGTTCAGGAACTGCGGCAGTTCGTCGAGACTGGTGCGCCGCAGGAAGGCGCCGATGCGGGTGATGCGTGGGTCGTTGCGTTGAGTGAGCTGCTCGCCGTTGGCGTCGCTCTGCTCCTGGTACATGGTTCGGAACTTCAGCACCTCGATCAGCTCGTTGTTGAAGCCGTAGCGCTTCTGACGGAACAGCACCGGTCCGCGGCTGTCGAGCCGGATCAGCAGCGCGATTGCCAGCATGACCGGTGAGATCAGCGCCAGGATCAGCGTGCCCAGGATCCGATCCTCGATCGACTTGGCGATCCACCGCCAGTCGCGCAGCGGCCGGTCGATGACATTGAGGAAGGTATGGCCGCCGATATGGCTCATATGCACGGCGCCGAGCCGGAGCGCGAACTCGCCGGGGCAGAGCCGGACGTCGACCGGCACGACGGTCAGCTTGTTCAGCGTCTCTACGAGCTGGTGCTCGGCAGACGCCGGCAAGGCCACGATGACGGTGTCGATGCCGTAGAGACGTACATCACGTACCAGATCGTCGACCGAGCCCAGGATGGCGTGACCCATGCACCGCCGCGGCAGGGAGGCTGCGCCATCATCGTAGACGCCGAGGATGCGGGGGCTCTCCGAAGCGGTATTCAGGCCGCGCAGCAGCCGCTGGGCCATGGGTCCGGAGCCGACGACGGCGACCAGCTCGCCCAGGCGGCCGGCACGATGCCAGGTCTTGACCTGCTGATTGAGTGCGATCCGGCTCGCCGCGATCAAGGCGGCGCCCAGCGCGAACCACAAGGCGATCCAGGGACCCTTGGTGGCGGTGATCGGCTCGAAGACGAAGGCGGCGCCAAACAGCGTGCCCAGCGTCAGCAGCCAGCCGAGCAGCGCTCGGCCGATCGCAGCGCCGAGATCACGGAAGTGGCGGAAGCGATAGGCGCCGGTGAGGCGCAGGAAGTTGCTGGCGAGCAGCGCGCCCAGCAGGATGATGAGACCCTCGAGACGCCAGTCAGCGGTCGAGGAATCGAGATGAACCGCCGCCGCCCCCGCGGCCAGGATGGCGACGATGTCGAGACCCGCGATGATGCGGCAGACCACCGTCTCCGAAACGGTCCGACCTTGGCGCGGCGCACCGGCGTCCCAGTCGACGATCGCGACGCTGCGGTCGCGTTCGCTGCTGGTTGGTT